>JACQFZ010000038.1 GCA_016199745.1 Gammaproteobacteria bacterium | reverse complement strand
TACTACCCCGCGCCATGACGGCGCTTCGTTACATTGTTAGGATCGCTACTTGATTCAGATCCCTAGCTTCACCGGGTGACACCGGTGGTTTTCTCCCTCCTTGGGAAAACAACTTCACGACACAGCCTCGTGTCGCACCAGCTTGTACTCCATATACACGTCAGCGCCCGACCCTGTGCCGGTCTTGGTGAGGTGGATAACGACGTCCTTGCCCGTCCCACAGCACGCCTCTAAAAAAATTTTCGAGGTCGATGAGTCCATCCATTTGTGGATTTTAATATCTGAGATGCGAGCGTTGGTTGACTCACGGTCTCTCTGGGTCGAGGTGGCGGACGTGATCTTACGGCTTGAGCCCCATTCGAACTGACGGATTGGAATCCAGTTTTTATGTCCGGCGGCGTCACTGGCATTCCCCTGCGTGATGCCCGAATAAAACATGAACATGGACATTTCGTTTTCTCCTTAGTGGTCGCAACAGCGAGTCGTCGACACGGGCGACGCTGCGGTTGCCTATCCTTATTGTTGAAAGCAAGCCGACGTGCGGCGAAGCCACATCTGTCGACTGCCGATAGCGGAAGGTTAGCGAAACCCGACGGTGGAATCTGGCACTCACTTCTCCCTGAAAAGTCCTTGTTGTAACGGCGCGCGGCCAGCGAAAAAACAACACGCGCGCCGAGCTATTTTTACCGGCGTCTCACTGATGTTCAAGTATTTCGAACGCAGGCAGCATGCGTGCACTCAAAGAAAGGGCTTAGCGCTTTATTTACGTGAAATCACTGATTCAATCAGCCCCACGAGACTGGTTATACTCCATGGCCATGCTAACCAGGTTTATCTTTTAGAAGCGCGGTAATCTCCGAGCCTCGGAACAACCGCCCGCCCTTCTCTACTCACCTTTCACCCACGTCTCGTCGAGTTCGCCGACAGCAAGCTGTCATTGCTGTCCGTTAAACACGAACGCGATGCGGTATTACAACCAACAACTCTGAGTACGGAGCTATGAACGGAAACTCCAACCTGAAGAAGTTACTCCACCGACTAAGCCGAGCGATTGCCACGGCCACCGTACTTTTCGTCGCCGCATCACCGCCGCCCGTGGCGGCAAACGATGTCGCGCCCGCCGCGGATCGCATTCAGCCGTACCCGAAAAATCCCCGTTACTGGCAATACCAGGGGAAACCGGTGGTACTGATTGGCGGCTCGAAGCAACACAACCTGTTTCAAATTCCCGACCTTGAAGCGCATTTGCAGCTGCTCGCCTCGGTCGGCGGCAACTACATCCGTAACAGCATGAGCTCGCGCGAAGACGGAAACGTTCAGCCGTTCGCGAAGCTAGCCAACGGACGCTATGACCTCGAGCGCTGGAACCCGGAATACTGGCGTCGATTCGAGCAACTGCTGAAGGTGACACAGCAGTTGGGCATCATCGTTCAAATTGAAGTTTGGGACCGATTCGATTATTCGCGCCAACAATGGGATGTGCAGCCGTTCAACCCGAAAAATAACGTCAACTACACCTACGCCCAATCGGGATTCGCCCAGGCCTATCCCGATCATCCGGGCGACGACAAGCAGCCGTTTTTCTTCACCACGCCCAAGCAACGGCATAACACCGTCGTCCTTCGGTACCAACAGCGGCTAGTCGACGAGATGTTGCGCCGCTCGTTGCGTTACCCGAACGTAATCTATTGCATGGACAACGAGACATCGGCCGATGAAGCCTGGGGTGCTTACTGGGCAGACCATATTCATCAGCGCGCGCAAGAAGCCGGCGTGCGCGCATTCGCCACCGAGATGTGGGACGACTGGAATCTGCAGGGGCCGCATCACCGCTACACGCTCGATCATCCGGAGCACTACGATTTTGTCGAGCTATCGCAGAACAATCATCAGAACGGCGACAGCCACTGGAACAACTTCCATTGGGCGCGCGACTACATCGCTGCCACGCCGCGGCCGATCAATAACGTTAAAACGTACGGCGCCGATAACGACCAGAACACGACCATTCATTACCGCTTCAAGCGCTGGTTGTTACGTTTGATCGGCCGTGCACCAACTATGAATACCTCGAGCGACTACGGCACCACGCAAGACGGCACTGAACGCTGGTGGCGCCACTTGATCGGCGGCGCAGCGGCGGTGCGTTTCCATCGGCCGACGGCGGGGATCGGCTTGAACGATGACGCGCAACATCACATTCGCAGCGCGCGCTTGTTCTTGAACGAATTCGACATGACGCGTTCCACGCCGGACGCCAAGTATGCGTTGCTATCGGATCGTAGCAACAACGAAGCCTATGCCACGCAAATCGAAGGCGAGGCGTACGCGGTTTATTTTCCGGACGGCGGCGACGTTAAGCTGGCGGTTTCTCCAACACAGACGTTCCATGTGAAGTGGTTGGAGATCTCCACCAGTCGTTGGACCGACGGAGCCGACGTCAACGGCAGCAGCGCTGTCCGGCTCAACGTACCGGGCGATGGCCAATGGCTGGCGCTGGTGAAAAAGAAGCGCTCGAATTAACGGGGACTTGGCGAAGCGAGCCGAACGTTAGTTCGGCTCGCGGCGGCGAGAAAGGTGTCGGAATGGAATGGCACTTACTTATATAGATTCACCACCATCACAGCAGCGTTCCCTCTCCCCTTGCGGGAGAGGGACAGGGAGAGGGGAAACCTTATCAACGTTATATCACCCCTCTCCCCGGCCCTCTCCCGCAAGGGGAGAGGGAGTGGTTGCGGATAGGGCTTCGGCTTTTGCTTAAGTGCCATTCGTGTCGGAATGATTAAAGTTTAAGCAATCAACTGGCTGTTTACTTATTAATCACTCCAACCACTTCTACTCTTTCATCCGTTGTGCGCGTTCGGTTGAATTAACAGCAAGAATCGGGTCGCGATCAGCACTGTGTAGTCGGCACACTACTCCCACACAATCGATAAAGAAGGAGTGGGAATGAAAGTACTTGCCGATAAGGTTGCTATCGTCACCGGAGCAAGTTCCGGCATCGGCCGCGTAACCGCCAAGCTGTTCGCGCGGGAAGGCTGCAAGATCATCGTGACCGCGCGTCGCCAAGTTGAGCTCGATACACTGGTCGAGGAGATCCAAGCAGCAGATGGCCAAGCCGTTGCCATTGCCGGCGACATAAGGGATGAGAACTTGGCTAAAGCTCTGGTTGAAACGGCCGTCGGCCGCTTTGGCGGTCTCGACGTCGCTTTCAATAATGCCGGTTCGATGGGTGAGATAGGACCCGTTTCCGCCGTGTCGCTGGCTGGATGGCGCGACACGCTTGATACCAACCTGACGAGCGCTTTTCTTGGCGCGAAGTATCAGGTGCCCGCCCTGATTGCGCGCGGCGGTGGTTCGCTCATCTTCACCGGCTCTTTCGTGGGCTACACCGTCGGCATGCCCGGCATGACGGCCTATGCGGCTAGTAAGGCAGGACTGATCGGCCTGATCCAGGTATTAGCAACCGAGTTCGGGCGGAAAGGCGTTCGAGCAAACGCCATTCTCCCCGGAGGCACTGACACGCCGGCGAACATCGCTAACGCGCCGGGCGCCGCCCGCGACGTGCGCACCTTTGTCGACGGTCTTCATGCCCTCAAGCGCATGGCACAACCCGACGAGATTGCACGCTCAGTGCTACACCTCGCGTCGGATGCATCAAGCTTCATCACGGGTGCAGCGATTCTTGTCGACGGTGGGGTGTCTATCAATCGAACTTGATTCGACAAACGAGTAACAAGGGATTGGCGTGCAATGTCTTACTTAAGGACGCCACGATTGTAGGATGGGCGTAGCCCATCAAGATATGACAACGATGGGCTGCGCCCATCCTAGCGGATATGCAACCAATAGATCGACCCACTCCTTTTTTAGTCCACCGTCATTGTTTCATATGCGTGCATGCCGCTGTCCGTTCAGCGGATAGACGGACGAGGCATCGCCGAAGGCGGTATCGAAATACGGATTCCGATACTTGTTGATCAACCCTTCGATGTGACTCGCCGAGTATTTATAGGGGAACGTTTTGGACCCGAGCAGCGTCTTCAGTCGTCGGCGATAGCCTTCTTTCAAGCTTTGGTGTTGTGCCGCGGTCCCGGCCAGTAAAGAGGTACAGATGAGACAAGCTCCGGATTGTCTCGGCATACTCCGCATCTCTGGCCGCTTCGCGTTTCATGTGCAATCGGGATAGTGCTTGAGTTCAGGGTGGAACCACCTTAGGCAATCACTGCGGCCATGGGAAAAATGTGTAGACATCACCTGACAATGCCTTAACCAACCTTGATAACGGTAGACCTGATTTGTAGCTGGTTCAAAATAAACCGCACTCGCAAGAAAGACCGCGTGCTGACTGATAGCACGACGTTTCCACTCCTACCGTATTCGCAGTCCGCGAATTGCTGTTTGTGCCGAACATGCCTCTAAGCTCGGAGCGATTAGCAATATCGGTAAGACAAATATTGGCAACGGTACATAGAGCCTAGCCGACTATTTATTAACGCTGTCGAGATCTATCCAACTTGAATCGTTTTAAGAAGCAGAGGTGCTGCCATGCAGGGGTCTGAGAACGATCGACATCACAATACCGAAGCACAAGTACCGAGCAGCACCCGCCGCTACCGCACTCTCAAGGAAGATCGGCGCGTCATGCGGCGAGAATTGCAAAATACCGTCGACGCGCGCGAGCTAAGCAATAATGAAGAACTGACGATCGCCAACAACCAACTGCAACTGAAGATGACTCAAGCGGTGGTCGAGCAAATGCCAGCGGCGGTGCTGGTGGCGGAGGCACCGTCCGGAAAATTATTGCTGAGCAACCGTCAGAGTGCGGCACTCTTCGGCCACTCGTTTCCGCCACCGATAGACACGCATTGGACCGGCGCCTACGTCGACTTCAAAGGGTTCCATGCGAACGGCCAAGCATACCAACCGGACGAATGGCCGCTCGCGCGCTCGCTCGCCACCGGCGAATCCATCATCGACGAAGAAATCGAGTTTGAACGCAACGGCGCGCGCGGCACGTTAACCATCAACGCCGCGCCGATCCGCAATCACGCCGGCGAAGTCATCGCCGCGGTTGCAACGTGCTGGGAAATCAGCGAACGCAAACGTACGGCGCAGGCACTGCGCGACAGCGAAGAGCGTTTTCGCCTGCTGGTCGAAAGTGCTCGCGTCGTTGCCGAGAACGCCAGTCGCGCCAAGGACGAATTCGTAGCGGTCGTCAGCCACGAGCTGCGCACACCACTCCATGTCATCAGTCTATGGTCGAGCATGTTGGCGAGCGACAAAGTGCCCAAGCAGAAGTGGGCTGAAGGTTTTCAAACGATCAATCGCGCCGTGCAGGCGCAACAACAGCTCATCGAAGACCTGCTCGACATCTCGCGCATGGCAATGGGCAAGCTGCGGTTAACCATGAGCGAGACGAGTCTCACCGAGGCGATCGAGGGCGCAATCCAGGCGACACTGCCGGCAGCGACAGCGCGCGGTATCGCTATCGAAACGACATTCGCGGACAACATCGGCCTGGTCCGCGCCGATTCGACGCGACTACAGCAGGTGTTGTGGAATCTACTCAACAATGCCATCAAATTCACGCCCGTCGGCGGTAACGTTCGAGTGCAATTACGGTGCGCGAACCGCGGCTTCCAAATCGAAGTCACCGATAGCGGCATCGGCATCGATCCTAAATTCCTATCGCAAGTGTTCGACCGCTTCCGTCAGGCGGACGTCAGCGCGACCACGCGCCAGCACGCCGGCTTAGGGCTAGGCCTCACCATTTCCAAGCAGTTGATTGAGATGCACAACGGAACGATCACTGTCACCAGTGAGGGCGAAGGCCGAGGCGCGACCTTCATCGTCTGGTTGCCGCAGGAAATCCAAGTGGGCAATGCGACGGAAGCGAAGCCGGAACACAAAGAGCCGGCGAATAAAGATATACCGCGCGCAGCAAAACATAGAAGCGGCCTCTCCGGCGTCGACATCCTGCTAGTCGAAGACGAGGCCGCCTCGCGTGACGCCGCCCGGCGTTTGCTCGAAATGCACGGCGCCCGCGTCCGCGCCGTGGAATCGGCGGTGCTCGCACGTGAAGCCTTTGCCCTCTGCCGACCTGACGTGGTCGTAAGCGATATCGCCATGCCGGGCGAAGACGGCTACGCCCTGTTAAAGGCAATCCGCGCCATCGAACGCGAGCACGAAGCGGCGCACGTTCCCGCCCTGGCACTAACCGCCTTCGCCCGCGACACCGATCGGTACAAAGCGCTGGATGCCGGCTTCGATGCGTATCTATCGAAGCCGACCGATGCTAACGAACTGCTGGCGGCTATTTCGAAACTGACCAAGATGGAAACTTGAGTCGTTCCTTAGCCTACGCCACGCGGAATTGCCGGCGTAGCTCAAGGGTGGAATGACGGTTTTATGCGGATCCGAGTAAGTTCGTGGCGAGCTCCGCCAGCGTCGAGTAGTGATAGTGCGGTGTCGTAATCGTTTGCGGGATAGGCGTGGCACCGAAGCCGTGCCGACGGCGGCGCTCAATCAAGCAGACGTGATAGCCCAGGCGTTTGGCAACACCGATATCGTGATACTGGCTTTGGGCGACGTGCAGATAGTCGTTCAACATGAACCCGTGAACGCTTTGCCTCCCGCGACAGTACGCGAACATTTGCGGATCGGGTTTGTTACATCCCACATCGCTGGCAGTAACCGCGTCATGGAAGGGCTGCCCCAGCGTCGTCGCCATATGGTCGAGCGCCCAGTTATCGGCGTTGGTAAGCGCGACCAGTCGATAGCTCGTCTTAAGCCGTCTTAACGCGTCGATCGAATCGGGAAAGGCGGGCCAATTGACGACCGACAATCGAAAGCGCTGCGCTTCGTCGTTCGCTATCGGTAACTCAAGCGTTGTTGCCATGTCACAGTAAATGGGTTCGAGCATTTGCGTAAACGACATGTTGGGTATCAGGCGATGCTGGGCGTCCTCTGCCTGGGCGAACGATTCTAAAATTTCACGATCGGTTAACTCGATAGCGACATTGTCCGCAATCGCGCGGATGCAATTAAGGATGCCCGTTTCAAAATCGATCAAGGTACCGATGACGTCGAAGGTGAGAATCTTGTAAGCGCGAGAAAAAGTCATCATTCGTCCCTAACGACTTTAGTTACGGTGTAACGACAATGTTGCCGAAATGGCGCTTGGCGAGAAACGCCGACTGTGCGTCTGCCTACTGTGCAAGTGGATAGGTCAACGCGCGTAACGGCGTTAGATCGCCGGCGTCGATATGAGCGACCAACTGCCGAAACTCGGTGGCAGTACCGTACGACGAGCCGATGAGCTCCAGGTGCTTCAAGTAAACTGTGCGCAAGTCCAGCGAGACGATCGGCCCAGCGATGGCGCCACAAACCACGTACCGCCCACCGCGGCGTAGCGCTGTCAGTAATTCAGCGAAGGCGCTGCCACCCACCACATCAGCAACGACATCCACCGAACCGCCGGCGGCCTCGCGCAATGCGCCGCCGAAATCCTTTGCATCTCGCGGAACGGTCGCGACCGCACCTAACGCGAGCGCTTGCGACTCCTTTCCGCGCGCTACGACCGCCACCGCCTTAGCGCCGCGCAACCTGGCGTATTGGAGGACGGCCGAACCGACGCCACCGGACGCGCCGGTGACGACGATGCGCTCGCCCGTCTTGAGACGCGCTCTGTTCAACAAGTGCAGTGCGGTTAAGTAGGCGATGGGAAAGGTCGCGAGATCGGCAAGGTCCATGTCCGTCGCCACCGACAACGCGTTGCCGTCGGGCACGACGCAATAGTCCGCGTAGCCGCCGTCTCGTTCCGAACCGAGATAATCGACGTCAGTCGGGTCCTCTGGATCGTTGAGATAAAGCGTCGGGTTTACCAACACCCGTTGCCCTACCCGAGCTCGATCAACACCGGCACCAACGGCGACGATGACGCCGGCGACATCGGAGCCCTGAATGCGAGGAAAACCTGACGCCTCCCGTTTCCAACCGGTCGCTGCACCGGGATCGTCTTCGCGGCCATAGCCACCGATGCGCAGCATGACATCCGAGTTGTTAAGTCCGCAGGCGGCGACTTTGACGAGCACCTCTCCCGCGCCCGGGCGCGGAACCGGAACCTCGACAGGCTGTAGTCGATCGATACCGCCGATCCCTGCCAGAACAATGGCGCGCATAGTTTTGGGCAAATCGCCGAGCGTCATCTCTCCTCCGATATTGATCCATCACCTGCGGCCATTCTGTTGTTCCCATTAAGCCGGGAACAATTGAAATAGATAGTCGGACACTTGACGTTTTTTCATGCATCAAGAAGCTGGAAAGGCTTACGAGGAAGAGGCGCGACGTCTGTTCGATACTTGCTGTCGTCGCACTAACGATAAGGTGAAAGATTTATTTGACTGAAGTCAGTTATGTTGCCGCCGATTCCGAACTTGGCGACGAGTATGGATTTCTCCAAATTCGACATCCCGAAAAGGATGAAACCATTAAAAAGCTCGCCGAACACCAACTAGATAAAGCAGCTAAAGGCGGCGTGCGGCAGAACAATTGCAACAGCGATATGGTCGCGATATCTCGCAATACGGCAACCTAAAAAAGATGCGTTATCAAAACATGTTCGCCGACCCGATGGATCGACCATGACGAAAAATATTTTCGCGTTTTTTCCTTAATGTAACGTGTCGGAAGCATTGCGCCGTAAAAGGTTTCGAAAACCTTCCGGCTTATACGATGACGGATCGAGTGAAGCTTGGAAGAGAGGATGCGCGCAATCTCTCGCCCTTCCAATTAGACGATATTTTTAGACGAGTAGTGACGAACCGCGCATGCGGGTCGCGAATGGCACTGCTCGGGGATGAACGACTAACTGGGGGTGATTGTCTGCATAGCCTTCCTCCCTGGTGTCCTTAGCTGATTCTTCTTAGTAATGCTCGCGCGATTCTATCTGCGGCGCCGCCGGCTTGAAAAGGCACCTTCGTTCATAGGAGCCACTAGCAGAACGGAAGTGCAACCAGGCAGAATGGCCGGCCACAATAACGACAAAGGGACTTTGCGATGTCTACCAGTGCGCCGGCCGCCGCCCAAGAAGAAAAATCCGAGAAGGTTAGGCTTTTCCGCATCACCGATATTCCCGACGTAATGGACACAAAGCTGGGCTGGAAGGTCGGCGCTCAGCTAATGCGCCGGTGGTTTGCAAATCCCGCCTACACGCTAACTCAAGACGAAAAGACAAATCGGGCCGATCCGCGCCACCTTTCGGCGTTTCACTTGGATGAACGCATCGTCACTATGAAGTGGGTGATGGGCTTCTCGCGCGTAAGTAGCGCTTATTATCAGCTGTTGAGTGGCTGGCAAACGCCAGCCGGGCTAGCGCAACTTAAGAGGCGGGTGATTGCAGCACAGCCGCCAATGATCCCGCTTGGCATGACACGCTGGCGCTTCGGCGATCTGTCGTTGCCTGGTAAGGATCTCGACAAAACGTTCCAAGTCAACGTCGCCGAGGTCGGATCCCTCCTGGATCCCCTCGACGATTTTTTTGGCGGCGTCGCGCGGGGACTTTTAAAAATTGCCGTAAGCGGATTAGTGACGCCGCTTAAAAACGGACGCTTTCAGGTTATCGTTGACGAAGTCGGGATCTACTTGCGGGACACCTACGACTTCAACGACGACAGCTACGATCTAATCTCACAGCCGCTGGGTTACTGGGGATTCCAGGGCGTCCAGCGTGACCTGCAACTACGCTGGGACATCGAGATCGACGAGCAATACGTCGACAAGGACGAGGCTCCCGTCGGCCGGTTCTACGCGGTCCAGAATGACGACTTCCGTCGCTACCGTGATAAATATGGCAAAGGCGGCGATTTCATTCTTTATTCAGACGTCCGTCGAGAGCGCCTGATAAAGCCGCTCGTATTGGAGATTTAACGATGGACAAAATCATGGTCGTGTTGTGCAAGCACAAAGGGAAGCTACTCATCATTGGGCTCGCCGTGTGCGCCGCCGTGTTTCTGTATCCTCGATCGCGGCTCGAATCGGTGGTCGCAAGCCCTGACGGAAGTTATCGGTTGGAATATTACGACGTCAGTCTTTTGCAGTGGTTAATGAACCGCGATAAGGCAGATCCCGGATTCGTGCGCTTGTATCGAAATTCGGGCAACCAATATATGGGCGAAAGCGAAGTGGTCGATTTCTTTCTAGGCGCAGATCCGATGTGGTTGATGGCACAGACAGGCGAGGTATCAGTTGGCCGCGATATCGTCTTCAAAGGTGTCCCGCCGGTAAATGCGGTTGGCGAAGTCATGAAGGTTCCAAATCCAACAGCGCCGGCTGCGGAGTAGCGGCTTTTGTGACATCGAGCGGTTCGGTGGTCAAAATTGGAACGCCGACCCACGAGCTGATGTTGGTTGTGGCGTCGTTGACGGCGTCGGCGACCGACCGACCGTGCGCGGCGTAATACTGGGCGAGCGCGGCGGCGAGTTGGGTGTAATACGTGACGTGAACGGTGGTCGATTTGCCAAGCGTGTACGGTGTCACTGCTCGCAGGACTTGCGGAGACTTGAGTGCAATCGCTACTCCCGATGCGTCTTCGGTGTATCGACCCTGACGAAGGCGGCAACGTCGTAACATCAGCATATCGCGCATGATTACAACCTGTCCTTGGTTGCAAAGGCGTTGCATGAAGGGCAGCGCGAAAGGCTCATTAACCATTCCAGCCATCGACCGGTGTCCTTATTGCTGACTGCCTGCCATACCCAATGGGTTCTGCAAACAGGGCAACGGATAGAAAAAAAAGTAAATATAATGCCGATTAAACCCAATAACATTCCACTAAAAATAAATATTGGTTGTAGTTTTGCAAAACCATAAAACATTGTGACCAAACCAACCAACATTAATAAAAATGAACTAACCAATTTCCACCATTGGCCACTTTTTCTTATGATCGAGCTTTCAAACATTGTTGGCTTGACCCATTTAATTAAGTCAAGGGAACCTCTAAAAATTCAAGGTGGGGTGGGCAACGTTGTTCTGCCCAAGCGTTTTTTTGAGATCCGCGTGGGCAAAAAATCGTTGCCCACCCTACGTGTTTGAATTTTTAGAGGTTCCCTCAATATAAATCAGCAACAAAATCGCGCACTGTTTTTCCACAATCATTAAACGGTAGCAACGTAGTAATTGAACAGACAAAAAATTGCCCATCATTCAACTGGCTTTGAATTTTCGAGCTGCAAATAAAAGCCAGTTTCAGTTTCATACAATGTCGAAGACCAGCTTCCCTTCTGAGTCACCCAGTCGCCAACATACATAGTCATATTCTTTATTTTCCCTATTTTTCTATTCGACAGGATTCTATGCAGCGTGCTGTCGGAATCTGTGTGAGTTGGCAGCGATCTAACTTTTGTCGGCACAGCTATCGTCGCTTTCGAATGAATTACCGTTACGTGATACTCGCCAACTTGGCGCCCGGCATCTTCGTCCAACAGTATTTCAGCGTCGGCGGGCAGCTTCATTCCCGTCATTGATTCCATCTTGACCACTTGCTGACGATTCGCGGTCGGATCTAAAGGCTTCTGAGTTTGCGCGTTGCAGCCGGCAGTAAATAGCGGAGTGATTATTAGAGCTATCGATAACGATAAGGTGGACAGATTCATTTTGTTGACTGAGACGCGAATTTTTAAATCTGCCACGATGGCGCTGCACTCACTTAAGGAAACCTCTAAATTCAAACATGTAGGGTGGGCAACGATTTTTTGCCCACGCGGATCCCAAAAAACGCGTGGACAGAACAACGCTGCCCACCCTACCTTGAATTTTTAGAGGTTCCCTTAAGAAATGCGTCATCCACCGCCGAACGGGCACGCGTGATTTTCGTGCGCACCGAGCGGGAACAGCTGGGGTGAGGTTTTGCATCAGCGATCGCAACCCATCCCCATCCTGTCCTTCCCCTTGAAGGGGAAGGGACCTGCTAATAAGTTCGCGCAGAAATGTTGATGTCCAACTGGTATTGGGTTAATTGATGACAGGGCCTAGATTATTGGTAACCGCCGGTAACGGTTTTTAAAATGAGTCCACCCGCTCCAACCGCCCACGCCGTGTCTTTATCCACCGCGGTGACGGATGTCAGGGAGCTTGCGGTACCTGGGTCCTGTCGAACCCAAATGGCACCGCCATCCTCGGTTTTAAAAATAACGTCAGTCCCATTAACCCAGTGGGATCCCACCGCCCAAGCTACGATCCCGCTAACATCGGAATTGGCGTTCTTCGCTACGGCAATAGACTTAAGGGTGTAGTTTTTTTCTAGGCTCTTGCCATCTATTTTGAATTGAATGCCGGTGCTGGTAGTTGTCGTTACAATCTTAACGATCGTCCCGTCAGAGCCCACACCCAAAACCGTATCCTTATCTATAGCGGCCATAGAATACATACCAGAGAACGGTACTCCTTCAGTCACTTCGATGGCCTTGCTCTCCCATTTCTGGTTCTCCAAATTTTGATCGCCGTTTTGCGTCTTGAAAATCGTGCCGTATCCCATCGCCCAAATAGTTTTCGCATCTACAACAGCGATGGCGACGAGAGGATCTGTCCCGATAATCTTCTCCTCTAACGCAAACGTGGCAATGCCATTGACAGTTGTCGTCGTAATTTTGAAAACCGCACTCGCATACACACCCGGTGACAACAGTTTCCTGCTAACTGCCCACGCCGTATTTGCGTCCACCGCAGTAATTGCACGCAAGGGGAGTTCTGGCATAGAGGTACTTATCCAGGTTGTACCGCCATCGGTAGTTTTTAGAATCTTGCCATCCCAAGCAAGCACCCACGCCGTACTCGCGTCAACAACAGCAACAGATACAGCAGAATTTTTAGAGGACTTATCGAGCTGCTCGGCTTTTTGTGGCACCCAAGCATTGCCATTGGGAGTCTTTAGAATCGTACCGTAGTCACCGACAGCCCAGACTGTGTTCAAATCGACGGCCGCAACGGAATTCAATCCTTTGCTGCTTCCGGAATTCTTGTGTTCCCAAATAAATGCGTTGCTGCCGTCATCTGTCGCTTTCAAAATTGTACTGTCTTTTCCGGCCACCCAGATTGCACTGGAATACACCGCAATCGCGCTTAAACTATCCGTCCCAACCTCACTCGTTGTGGCATCTTGAATGCCCAATACATTATTGGAATTGATCGTGATCTTGACAATCGGCGCCGGCGCTCCGTTCCACCCGTACCCCACGGCCAAAGCTGTATTGGCATTTATGGCGGCAATAGACGTCAACGATTTTCCGGTGGAGCCACCCTGTGGATGGAACGTGATGGTGCCATCTGGGGCAGTGTTTGAAGTGATATATAGGGCTCCGTACTCGCCGACGCTACCCACGGCCCAGGCCGTATTTGCGCTCACGGCGACAATGGAACTGAGGTCGGAGGTGATACCGTCAAATCTTCCAAGGCTGAGGGAAGCCCAAGATTTTCCACCATCTTCGGTTTTCAGGATCAGACGGTCTTGCCCATCCGACCCAACTGCCCAGGCAGTATTCGCATCTACCGCAGCAACGGAATAGAGGGTGCCCTGCGTATTAGAAATTTTGCTTTCCCATGGGCCACCATTAATAGTCCTAAGCACCACCACCCCACTGTCACTTTCTCCAACAGCCCAGGCCGTCTCTTTGTCGACGGCGGAAATGGAATGGAGCTTGAGATTGGGTTCAGCGGGCAGCGGAAGGGGTTGCGGTATCCAAGTGGAACCATCAATCGTCTTCAAAATGACTGAGCTGTTGTAATTGTTTCCTGTCGCCCAAGCTGTGTTTGTGTCCACCGCCGCAATGGATGTAACGTCGTGTGACGTACCCGATTTCTGAACCCTCCAATTTCTGCCTCCGTCCGTAGTCTTTACGATGGCCTTGTTAGTTCCGACGGCCCAGATAGTTTGCGGTTCGCTCCCTACGATTGCGGGTTTCACGATCGCAACACTTGCGAAATTCGTCGCTGTTGGCAGCGGATTCTGCACACACCAACCGCGACCCCTCTCACCACTGCAAGCGAGGTGCGACATATCACCGACTCTTGCGGGCTGGACGTTTACAGTAACCGCTAACGATGTTTGTTGATGGAAGGAATCGATACAGGTGACGCTAATTTGTTTGGGGCCTTCGTGTTCATAGAAGTGCTCTGCCGAAACAGCGTCTGAGCCTGGCGAAATTTCCTTCGCCGGTGTTTTTTCGCCATCGCCAAAATCCCAGGTGTAGCTGAGACCCTCTCCAGTGCATCGTGCCGAAAACGTTACGGAGGACAATGCGAACGGTTTGTCGTCTGATACCTTAAGGTCGGTCACGACGGGCGGCGGAGTCTGGCGCGCACCGTCACCACCACCACCGCCGCCACAGGAGGTGAGGAATAGCGAAGGGAGGATTGCAATGATTAGCGTGACTGCGTTTGTTATCAGTTTACGTGAGGCGGCGATGCGTCTGTGGACACAGAATGATGAAGTCACAAAAGCTCCCTATTGATTATTTATTACAAGCTATCCCAGCAACCTATTTCCCAATCAAGCGAGATGTAATCTGGGACTACGTTCACTGAGTGGGATTATCAATTGTTAATTGTTAATGGATTCGCTTTCGCCGCCCCACCGTGACCGAGCAAATTGGTGGCCTCAACATGTAAAGTCCAGTTGGCTCCATTGGGGTAGAGTTTCGAATTTACAGTGCTACGAGGATTGTTCAGGTTCTCAGGCAAGTCGAGAGGAAGAGGAAAGTGAGCGACGGAGTCCGGAAAGGTGAGGTAGAAGTCGACTTTCGTCAGGCCGACAATATCGCTGACCGTCGCACTCGCCGTGAACTCTCCGCTAACTGTACTGCCGGCCGCAGGTGAGATACTGGGAATCTTCGGCCCACCTTCGTCCAGTGGGGTGACTTCCTGCATGCCGAAAATCGGCTGCGTGCTGTCGTTGAATGCTTTGATCGGGTTCACTACGGCGGCGACACTCAACCCCGTGCGGTTACGCGTACCCTGGACCATCTGCAACATGGCGACAGCCATCTTGTGACGATAGACCTCGGCGTTCAGCGCAATGGTGCCCAGTGGGGGAATAGGTCCATTTTTGCCGACTCCATTTAACAGTCCATCGGTGACGAGATCATCAAACGCCAATTGCGCAAACGAGATCGAGTTATAAACGGTGTGATCGGCAATGTTTTGCGTCCGATTGGCGGTGAGCGTCCATTGCGAAACGGCGGCGGTCATGAAGCCATATTTCAGGCCATCGGTTAACGACGTCGACGCGTTTGCGGGGTTTGTGATATCGAGCGGTTCGGTGGTCAGAATCGGCAGGTCGAGCCACAAGCCGATGACCGTATTGGCGTTATTAATAGCGTCCGAGGCTGCCTGACCTTGCGCGACATAATACTGAGCGAGCGCGGCGGCGAGATGGGTGTAATACGTGACGTGAACGGTGGCAGATTTGCCGAGCGTGTATGGCGTCACTGCTCGCAGGACTTGCGGAGACTTGAGCGCAATCGCTACTCCCGATGCGTCTTCGGTGTATCGACCGCCGCTGGTGTTATCGGCGTTCTTACAGCGATCACCGGTAATTTCAACAAGAATGGGCTGCGAGGGGGCGTTAATCGTAATCGCATAGTTTCCGTTGTCGTCGGCGCAACCTTGCCCGAGGACGGCCGCTTCGTCCTTAGCACCGGTCGCGAAGGAATAGAGTGTCACTGTGCCGTTGGCAATACGCCCGTCGTGGGCGACGCCGGAGATTGTTGTGTCGGGCGCAACGGGGGCAACACCGTCGCCACCACCACCGCCACCGCACGCGCCGAGTAGGCAAGCGAACACGAGGCTAATAAGAATCGAAAACGATTGGCGTGCGGTCATAGGGCTAAGTCTCGACGAAGAATGTTGTTTGATTAAAAGTCGTAAAGGACGGCAAGACCCACGCTTGTCACTTGCGTGGTGTCGCCAAAGGGTTGCTCATGTTGAATGTGCAGACCGAGCGACCATTGCTCCGCCAACGACCACTCGGTGGTGGCGGACAGAACCGCGACGAAACCGGCCGGTGATTCCTCCGCAAACGATTGGTCAAGAAAACCATCGGCGCGAATCGTATGGCGATTGCTATGCGATTCGCTGACATAACCGACGCCGAAGCCGATCCATGGCCGCCAGTCGCCCGCCAGATTCCAGCGCCATTGCGTGGAGGCGTTTATGCCGGTGCGTTCGACATCCTGGCCGATATGGTCGGTCGACGGGGCCAACCGAAATTCTTGTTGATAGCCCTGGATGAGAAAGCGCTGAAGCCCTTTTGCCGGCGGAAGCACTAGTACGTTAAGGACACTGGTATCCGTTTCTTTGTCGGTTGGACCGTCGTTATCGTCGACCTTGTTCTGGGTCAGGGTACCCAGCCAGCCCACACGCCAGTTGTCCCCC
The DNA here is from genome assembly GCA_016199745.1 of Gammaproteobacteria bacterium. Classification (NCBI taxonomy): domain Bacteria; kingdom Pseudomonadati; phylum Pseudomonadota; class Gammaproteobacteria; species Gammaproteobacteria bacterium. The sequence goes on along the minus strand of JACQFZ010000038.1, from coordinate 30,160 downwards.
CAATTTTTTCCAAGGACGCCGGCGGTCGCGGGCGCGCTAATTAAGCAGATGATAAGTATTGTGACGAAGCGCATGGCTCCCTACCTTTATTCTTGAGCTGAAAAACAATTGATGATTCCGCCGACGGTTTGGTACTGGATGGATTCCCAGCTCCGCTAGCATCGGCGAGTCGGTAACGCATAACGTGTTGGCGAGCGTAGTGACAGAAATAAAACTGAAGGCTGCTCCCTGCATTTCGCCATAGGGCTGAATTAAATCAAATCACAATCGAAGGCCGTACTTTCGTTCATCGGTCGTTGCCCTGTCAATTTTGATAAAAGTTTTACGCCTCATCCCCCTATTGTCTAAGTGATTATGTGCTGGGCTTCGAAGAATAAATTCAGAAAAAAATATGGCGGGATGTCTAAACGATCGACGCTTATTCGACTAACCAGCGAACCTAGCCAACTACGGAGGAAAACATGAACCCTGTCGTTCATTTCGAAATGCCCTACGACAATCGAGAGCGAATGGCGACGTTTTATCAGTCAACGTTTGGCTGGCAGACGCAGATGCTGGGTGAGGACATGGGCAACTATGTCGTTGCCACCACCGCGCAGTCGGACGCAAAACCGGGCGCGCCAGCGGGTGCCATCAATGGCGGCTTCTATCCGAAAAAGCCGGACTGGCCGGCGCAATATCCGTCGGTGGTTATCGCCGTTGCTGACATCCACGATGCCATGAAGAAAGTCACCCAGGCGGGCGGCAAAGTTTTGGGCGAGCCGATGGAGATTCCGGAGATAGGGCTATACGTTTCATTCCTGGATACCGAGGGCAACCGCAACAGTATGCTGCAGCCAAACGGGGGCTAAACGAATAACGGTGCTCGGTTCGCTCTGCTTCCGCCGTCACCCTCTCTCTCAGGGGGTGGGGATGGGTTTGACCCTTATATATAGATAGTAGGTATCATTCCGACCCCGGCTCGAATGGCACTACCTTAAGCAAATATCCCCTCTCCCCGCTTGCGGGGAGAGGGCGAGGGAGAGGGGCGCATGAAACATCGACAGTTTTACCTAACCCCCTCTCCCTAACCCTCTCCCCCGAAAAGCACGGGGGAGAGGGAATAGGAAATCGTCGGGTTAGGCCGGGGTGGGGGTGGGTTTTTTGCAGTAGCGACCACAACCCACCCCCATCCTGTCCTTCCCCCTGAAGGGGAAGGAACCTGCTAATAAGTTCGGGGCAGGTCAGTTTAGTAACATAGTCGAGTTAAGTAAGTGCCATTCGGGTTTGATCCTTATATATAGGTAAGTGCCATTCTGGCCCGACTCTATTTACTACCCGACCTCAGTTTTCCGCGCTGTCCTTTATACTATTCGCCGAAATCTTCACCGCAACGCAACGAATCAGGCGAGGGCTTACTAGTATGGGCGCACAGTGGAAAGCGAAAGGTCGGGAATCGGCGGCCAACGCAAAGGGTCGGCTGTTTACCAAGCTGGCAAAAGAAATCATGGTAGCCGCGCGCGCCGGCGCCGACCCGAACTTGAATTCGAAACTGCGCCTGGCCGTGGAGCAAGCGAAGAAAGGGTCCATGCCCAAGGACAATATCGAGCGGGCGATTAAGAAAGGTGCGGGCCTTGCCGACGAAGGAGTTAACTATACGAAGCTCATCTATGAAGGCTTCGCGCCGCACCGGGTGCCGGTCATTGTCGAATGTCTGACGGACAACGTGAACCGCACCGCCTCCAACATTCGCGTGCTGTTTCGCGACGGGCATCTGGGTGCCGAGGGCTCGGTGTCCTGGGATTTTGACCACCTCGGAATGATCGAAGCAACTCCCGAATCGACCACCGCCGACCCGGAAGTCGCCGCCATCGAGGCAGGTGCCCGCGATCTCGAACCGGCGGAGAACGGTGCGACGTTATTCCTTACTGATCTATCCGACCTCGACGCGGTAGCCCGTGCCCTACCGACACATGGATTTATCGTGCAGTCGGCGGAATTACGTTACCGGCCGAAAAATCCGGTGGCACTGAGCGACGCACAGCGCACGGAAGTCGAGGCGTTCTTAGAAGCCGTCGATGCGGATGATGATGTGCAGAATGTGTATCCGGGATTGGCGGGATAATTAATAGCGGCAGTCCTGAATGGCACTGACTTAAGAAATTTCACCGTCATAACAGCAGCGTTCCCTCTCCCCTTGCGGGAGAGGGACAGGGAGAGGGAGAGGGGGAACCATTAGCAACGTTATATCACCCCTCTCCCCGGCCCTCTCCCGCAAGGGGAGAGGGAGTGGCGGCGGATAGGCTTCGGCTTTTGCTTAAGTAAGCGCCATTCGCGGCGGTCCTGATCCATGGTTCCGTCGTTTTTCTGAAGCGATCACTTTGCTGCAACCCTTGCAGGTCACAGCACGAACTGCGCGCCGAGCTCGACGACTCGGTTCGGCGGCAACTTTAAATACGCGGACGGACTACCCGCATTGCGGAACATGGCGACAAACAATTTTTTGCGCCAATGCGCCATCCCTTTCGTTACCTTCAGCAAAATTGTCTCGCGGCCAAGGAAAAATGACGTTTGCATTGGCTCGAAGGACAAATCATTGCCGTTGTACTGATTGAGCACCGCCGGTACATCCGGCTCTTCCATGAATCCAAAATGGATTTCGACTCGAAAGAAACGCTGACTAAGGCGTTCAATCGAGATACGTTGCGACTCGGCCGCGCGTGGAATCGGCAAGACCGACACGGTTACGAGAACTACCCGCTCGTGCAGCGGAAACGCGAGCAACGTCACGACAATGCACGCCGCTACCGTCCAGACATACCGATGAGCCGCACCGATCCTGCGATTGAGTCGTTCTAAAATAAGAATTCGCGCCATCGACAACCCGCTCTATATCCACGCAGTCTAGACCCGAACGAATAAAAAAAGCGTAAAGAGCGGGTGATTAAACCATCAGCCAACCGCCGGAAAGTGAGTCAGATAGCCGTCTAATGGGGATCAACGTCAGCGTGTCGTTTTCCCGCAAATTAAGATTCCGCCGATGCGGTACGATCTCTATATTGTTAGAAGAACCACCTGTCCATCTTTCGTAGTTAGCGCAAGAAAACGGAGACACCGTGCCAGCCGCCACCATTGAAGTCCGAAAGACATACGCCGCGGATCGCGAAGTCGAGATCATCAACGCGGTACACGCCGCCATGATGGAAGGACTAAAAATTCCCGAATCGGAAAAGAACGTCCGTCTCATCGTGCACCCGCCACACCGATTTGCGGCGCCGTCGGACAAAGAGGATCTATTCACTTTTATCAGCATCGACTTGATCGTGGGTCGATCACTCGACGCGAAGAAGACGCTCTATCAGGCAATCGTCAGAAATCTTGAGCGCCTCGACATACCACGTAACCACGTCGAGATAGTGTTGCGAGACATACCGCTCGAAGACTGGGCCGTAAACGGCGGCGTTCCGGCTTCTGAAGTGGATTTAGGATTTGACCTGAAGGTGTAGAGCGAGCAATTAGTAAATATCCCCTCGGCCCCGAATAGCACTTACTTAAGCAATTTTACCGTCATAACAGCAGCGTTCCCTCTCCCCTTGCGGGAGAGGGAGTGGCGGCGGATATGATTCGGCTTTTGCTTAAGTCAGTGCCATTCCCCTCGCCCACCCCGGAAAACACGAGGGAGAGGGAATAAGAGACAACAAGCATCGACTCAATTCCCGTCGGCAAACCTTGCCTCATCGCGACCGCGCTCGCGCCGTATCGCTTCGTCGCGCGCATCGTCGATTGCCAGCATCACATCACCCACGTCAGCCGACATCTCGTCCTTGATGAAGCTCCCGGTGAGCTTAGTGTCAGGCGTCAGCTCTCCCTGGTCGAACAACGCCCACATCTCGGCGGCGTACTGAGTCCCCAGGAGTTCCGGTGCGAACCGACCGAGAGTATCGGTGATGTTCTTCACGTCGCGCGCCAGCATCGTAAACGCGTTGTTGTTGCCGGCGGCGTTCACCGCTTGCGGCAGATCGATGATGACGGGCCCGTGCGACCCGATCAGCACATTGAACTCGGAGAGATCGCCGTGGATCAGGCCGCTGCAGAGCATGCGTACGATCTGGCCGATCAGAAACTGGTGGTACGCGCGCGCCTGTTCCGGTGACAACTCCACTTCACCCAACCGCGGTGCGGTATAGCCTTCGGCATCGCTGACCAACTCCATGATCAGCACACCGCTGAAGAAACCATAGGGCTGAGGTACACGCACGCCCGCCGCCACCAATTGGTACAGCGCGTCGACTTCGGTGTTTTTCCACGCCGCTTCCTGCTCCTTGCGACCGTAACGCGTGGCCTTCGCCATGGCGCGAGCGTCGCGACTGCCACGCACCTTCCGCCCTTCCTGATATTGCGCGCGCTGCTGGAAACTACGCTGGCCCATGTCTTTATAAATCTTGGCGCAACGAATTTCCGATCCGCAGCGCACGACATAGACCGACGCCTCCTTGCCGCTTTTGAGCTGGCGCAACACTTCATCGACAATGCCGTCATCCAGCAACGGTTGTAGCCCTTCAGGTGTTCTCATCGTTACCACAGCGGAATTGAATGGGCCGCTACTTTACAGGGTTTAGGCTAGGTCTAACTAATAACTAAAGAGATCGGGGTGGAATGGCACTTAAGAGATTCCACCGCCATAACAGCAGCGTTCCCTCTCCCCTTGCGGGAGAGGGGGAGTCATTAGCAACGTTATATCACCCCTCTCCCCGGCCCTCTCCCGCAAGGGGAGAGGGAGTGGCGGCGGACACGTTTCGGCTTTTGCTTAAGGTAAGTGCCACTTCACTCCGACCCGAATGGCACTTATAAGCAAAAGCCGAAGCATATCCGCCGATACTCCCTCCCCTTCAGGGGGAGGGCCGGGGTGGGGGTGGGTTTTTTGCAGTAGCGATCACAACCCACCCCCATCCTGTCCTGTCCTTCCCCCTGAAGGGGAAGGGACCTGCTAATAAGTTCGGGGTGAGTCAGTTTAGTAACATAGTCGAGTTAAGTAAGTGCCATTCCACTCCGACCCCGGTAACGCTTTATCGCTTATCGTGGCAACCTCAGTATTGCTTCGAGGCCGCCGATCGAACGGTTGCGCAGGACCAACTCACCGCGGTGTGAATGCACGATATCGCGCGCAATGCTCAAACCCAGTCCGGCGCCGCCGGTTTCGCGACTACGTGACGGTTCGAGCCGGCAGAACGGCTCGAAGACTTGCTCCATCAAACTCTCTGGAATACCGGGACCTTCGTCGGCGACCACGATACTCAGCTGCGTCGCTGAATCTTCCACGCGAATCACGGGGCGCACGCCGTACTTGATCGCATTGTCGATGAGATTGGCGAGCGCACGTTTGAGTGCTATCGGCTTCACCGGATAAGGCGCGTACGCCTGCCCTTCGACCATCACCGATTGGCCCATTTCTTCACGATCGGCTTGCATGCTTTCGAGCAGCGCGTTGATATCCATCAACTGTAACGCCTCACCGTCGTACGCGGTCTGCATGAATTCCAGCGTGGCAGCGGCCATGCTTTCCATTTCGCCGAGGTCGCGTACGAATTTTTCTTTTAGCGTCTCATCGGTGAGCAGCTCGGCGCGCAAACGCAGCCGTGTGATCGGTGTTTTGAGGTCATGCGACACCGCGGCGAGCAGCCGTTCGCGATCCTGCAAATAGCCGCGCAGGCGCGACTGCATGGCATTGAACGCCTGTGCCGCCAAGCGCGTTTCGCGCGGTCCGGTTTCGGGTAATGGCGCACGGCGAAGGTCGCGACCGAGCCCGTCGGCCGCTTGGCTAAGGGCGGCGAGCGGGCGCGTGATCCAGCGCACGGCAATGAACGAAACCAGAAGAACGGCGGCCAACAAAATTCCGAGTGCCGCCAAGAGCCGCGCCGGCCAAGTGAACTGCTCCGGCGGAAGACGCTGAGTAAACACGACCCACTGACCATCACGCAACGGCAGTTGCACGGCAAACGCGGCGCAATGAGTTGTAGTCGCTGGGTAATGCGAAACATTCATTGATTCATCCGGATCGATGGCATCGACGTGCGTCACCGCAACGATGAGCCTGCGCTCGTCGGCAAGCGCGCGATGCAGCAACTGGCGCAAATGCGCGGCGTGGACATCGGTCGTTTCCGCCAGTCCCGGTGTCATTACTTCTGAGACGCCGAAGCTCGTGCTGTTGACGGCCCGCAAGACGACACCTCGTTGGTCGCGAGGAAGCGCCTCCAGGAGTTGCACGACATCGGCAATGCGCTGTGCCGTATGAAAGCCGCTTGCCTCGTAAACCACCGCACCGCGATCACGCAGCAATATGGCAGCGCTGATGAATTGCGCGGCGAGCAAGACGACGAGAAACACGACCATCAGACGTCCGAATAGCGATGCCGGGAACCAGCGCATCATGCGGACTCGGTCACGGTGGCGACCAGCATGTATCCGCCGCCGCGTACGGTTTTTATGAGTAACGGCTCGGCCGACGTGTCGCCAAGTCGCCGGCGTAATCGGCCGACTTGGACGTCGATGCTGCGGTCGAACGGCGACGCCTCGCGACCGCGGGTCAGGTCGAGCAATTGATCGCGGCTCAATACCTGGTTTGAGTGTTGCAGAAATACTCGCAGCAAGCGGTACTCGCCAGCGCTCAGCGGAACCAGTACGCCATCGCCCGCCGTGAGCTGGTGCGCAGCGGTATCGAGCGTCCAGTCGGCGAAACAAAGTTTCGAGTGCCGCGGCGGCAACCGCGATAACGACTGCCCGCGGCGCAGCACCGCTTTGATGCGCGCCAGCAACTCGCGTGGATTAAACGGCTTCGGCAGATAATCGTCCGCTCCCATCTCAAGTCCGACGATCCGATCGGTCTCCTCGCCACACGCGGTCAGCATGATGACGGGGATGCCCGATTGCGTGCGCAGGTTACGGCACAGCGTGAGCCCGTCTTCACCCGGCAACATCAGGTCCAGCACAACGAGGTCGATGTCAGCGCGCGTGAGGGCGGCGCGCATCTCGCGCCCATCGGCGACAACCGTGGCGCGCATACCATTGCGTTCGATGTACTCGCGCAACAAATTGCGGATCTCGGCATCGTCATCGACGATAAGGATATGGTCAGGTTGCACCGTGTGCTCTTTATACCCAAAAAGCCCGCATGGATCAGAAGAAATTTGTAACGCCACTGTAACAGGCACCCATCTGATGTTGTCCCGTTACAAAAACGGCGCTTTTCGTTATCCCGCCGTTACGCGCCGATGTTTTGATTGCGCTTCTCACTAACCCCTCGAAGAGAAACTGAATGAAGGCGCTAAATAGAATGAACGTATTTTCAAGCATTTTCGGAATAGCGATGACGGGTATCGTCGTCAGTCCGGGAGTGGTTTTCGCGGACGACACAGCGACGACGTCGGACACGCCCGCGAATCACGTTCAGCCTATGCAGGGTAATGACGCTGCGGTATCTGCCGGTGCCGACGATATGCTCAGGATTGCACCCCACAATACCAAAGTACTGTTCGAAAACGACCGAGTCCGGGTTCTAGAGACGCGCACGAAACCGGGAGAGAAATTGCCGATGCATTCGCATCCGCCGAGAGTGAACTATTTCCTGAACCCCCTGCAAGAACGAATCACCTACCAAGGAAAACAACCGCAAGAATACAGCTGGAAGGCCGGGGACGTAGCGTTCAGCGAAGCAGTCACTCTGGAAGTTGCAAACATCGGGACCACCGAAGGACGCAACATTGTGGTGGAGCTCAAGGAAACGGCGTCGAACACTGCCGCCAATCACGCGCAACATATGCACGATAACGACGCCACGGTACCCACCATGGTTGGCCAAGACGCCTTTGGCGCCATTCAGGAAATCGTCCGACTGCTGGAGGCCGACCCCAAGACCGACTGGAGCAAGGTCAATATAGAAGCACTACGTGAGCATCTCATCGACATGAACGAGATCGCGCTACGCGCCAAGGCGATCACACACAACGTCGATGGTGGCCTACAAATCGATGTGATCGGCAGTGGGCGCACACTTGCCGCCATCCGCCGCGTGATGCCGGCGCACGCGAGCCAGATGAACGGATTGCCAAACTGGCAGGCAACGACAAAACCGCTTCCGAGCGGGGTACGTTTGGTTGTCACCACCAGCAATCCCGACGATGTCAGCCACCTGCGCGGTCTCGGGTTCATGGGTTTGATGGTGAGCGGCGCGCATCACCAACTGCACCATCTTGCGCTGGCCAAAGGGGAACACGCCCATTAATTAATGCCCGTTTCGCTTTCGCGCCGGCAAAAAGCCGGTGCGAAATTGCGACAGAAAGCTAATCACTATCGGTATTCTGATCACGATGTCGTTCGTGCATCGCATCTCCGTAACCCTCCGGTTGCGTCACCCACCAGTCGCCATCGCTAACATCATCACTTGCCACTTCTGGAACTAGTTCCGCGGTGGCGGCGCCTTCTTCTTTTGCGCTCTACTCGTTCGAAACGCTGTGGCCCGCAGAATGCGACGGAAGGTAGGGCACTCCATGTGGCTCCGCGCGGGGCAAGCAGCGGCGTGCCGCAGGCCGTCGCGCATGGCGCTTAGTTTGCGGATCGTCGCGTCTAGCTCCTGCGCCTTGGCCGCGAGCATCTGCCGGTCGATGCGCGGCCGGCCGTCCGGCGCAAACATGAGCGCAATCTGATCGAGCGAGAAGCCGGCGGTGCGCCCCAGCGCAATCAACGCCAGCCGTTCCAGCACGCCGGGATCGAACAACCGGCGCAGGCCGCGCCGGCCGGTAGACGCGATCAGTCCCTTCTCTTCATAGAATCGCAGCGTCGAGGCTGTAACGCCGGCACGCTGCACCACCTCTGTTATGTCTAGGTCGCTCATTCGCTTGACCTCAAGTCGACTTGAAGTGGCATAGTGTAGCGCTCGATTCTTGAAAGCAAACAAAGGAGACGATCATGAATGTTACGCGCCAGACCGATTACGAGCAGACGACGCTTTGGAACGGCGTCGCCGGTCGCGCCTGGGTCGAGGCGCAGGAGTTGCTAGACCGGATGTTCAAGCCGCTGGAAGATCTGCTCGTCGACGCGGTCGGCGCCGGGCCTGTGCGCCAAGTACTCGACGTCGGCTGCGGTACCGGCAGCACAACGCGCGCCGTTGCGCGGCGCCTAGGCGCGAACGGCCGCTGCATCGGTATCGACATTTCGGAGCCGATGATCGCCGCGGCGCGCGCCCGCGCCGAACAGGAAAGTACGCCGGCTAGCTTCATCCTCGCCGACGCGCAGATCCACGCGTTCGAGCCGGCAAGCTTCGACAGGATCATTTCGCGCTTCGGCGTCATGTTCTTCGACGACTTCGTTCGCGCCTTTGCGAACCTGCGGCGTGCCGCGAGCGACGGCGCCGAATTACGGTTCATCGCTTGGCGGAGTCCGGCGGAAAATCCTTTCATGACGACGGCCGAGCGTGCCGCCGCACCGCTCCTGCCGAACATCCCCGTGCGCCAGCCGGACGCGCCGGGGCAGTTTGCCTTCGCCGACCGGAACCGCGTCCTCCGCCTACTCGACGAGAGCGGCTGGACCGAGATCGACATCCGGCCGATCGATGTTGCCTGCAGCTTTCCGGAGAAGGAGCTGGTCCGTTACCTAACCCGGCTCGGTCCCGTCGGCCGTATCCTTCACGAGGTGGACGAACCGACTCGCCGCCAAGTCATCGACACGGTTCGCACCGCCTTTAATCACTATGTGCACGGCGCTGAAGTCCGCTTCAACGCGGCCTGCTGGGTGGTCGGCGCCCGATCGTCGTCTGCAGCAGCTGCGCCGAAGGAAATGCAGAATTACTAAAGGAGCCAAACTACTAATGGGGCTAGGCGCGAATGGCACTTACTTAAACAAAAGCCGAAGCCTATCCGCCGATACTCCCTCTCCCCTTGCCGGAGAGGGAACGCTACTCAATGGCTCTACCTTAACGATTTTCAAGTAACGCCCCATTACCTCTTATTCCCTCTCCCCCGTGCTTTTCGGGGGAGAGGGTTAGGGAGAGGGGGTGAAAGTAAAACCATCGATACTTCACGCACCCCTCTCCCTCGCCCTCTCCCCGCAAGCGGGGAGAGGGGATATTCACTTAAGGTAGCGCCATTGGGAACGCTGCTGTTATGGCGGTGAATCTATTAAGTAAGTGCCAGTGCGACACGAGGCTGTGTCTGAAGTTGTCGTCCCAAGGACGGAGAGGACCACCGGTGTCACCCGGTGACGCTACGGGTCTGAATAAAGTGCGACCCTGACAACGTCACGAAACGTCGAGAGACGTGGGGCCGCGCGCGTGAGCAAACGACCCTCCTGGTAGCCACAAGCTGGGTGAGTGCGAGCGAGTTGGTAGGGCGAAGATATCTGAATCGGCGATAAAGATCGTAAACTTAGACAAGCGAAAGCGGCCAGAACATCGCGCTTGAACCAAAACGGTGAGGAGGCGGGAAGCCCATCTTGGCACTATGACTTCGTGACCCACACACCTCCCGGTCGAAAGCCGACGCCTAACCCGACATTACTTCACAACACGGAACGTGGAAACCCCGTATCGCTCCTCGACGTGAGGACAGTCAGCCGTGAGGTTGACCCATGGCGGTGCGGGCTTGGGATGTCCGAAGAAGCGAACGCCAGACGGTAATGGTCCGGATACGGGTTGAAACATCACCCGGCACAAAAGTGCGCCCACGTCGGACGGGTCTTACGTCGCAAGAGAGTTTGCGGAACCGACCTCGTGAGGAAAAGCAAATGACGGCCAGGGTATCGGCGGGTGCGTCCTCAACGTCTTTGACAACAAAGACGGATGACGGCGGCGAAGGCGTATTGCGAAGGTCACTCGAGGCTGAGTTACCGGGTCGGCTCATCACTGGCCTTTGTAAGATGCGAGCCGTGTGATGCGAAAGTATCAAGCACGGTTCTTGGAGGGCTGCGGACGGGCAACCGTCCGCGGCTACTCGACTTCAAAGTGCGGTGCCGCATGGATTGCCGATCGCGCTTACAGCGATGGGACAAAGATGCAGGAGCCGCTCGCACACGCAACTATACGAGCGGGATAACATCGCGAAAGAGGGCTTCGTCAAAACGGGCCCGATCGCGACGCAACCGACCACGCGCCTTCGGTGATTGGCGTGTCGCCGTTATTGAAACCTTCGACGAGGTCGAAAGGATTCACGACGGTCGCGGCGCTGTCGGCCTCAAAAAAGTCACGGTAGTGGACGCCATACACATCCGTTGACTTCGGATTGCGCGGCGTGAACCGGCTACTGTTCCATCCGGTTAACCAGGCGAAATCCGGAAACGAATAGACATGCACATTCGTGTGCGGATCGACCGGGCCGAGCCAACCGCGCGTGAGATAAACCGTAAAACTGCTGTTAACGCTCGCATCGAGATTCGCCATTATGAAGCGATAACTCGTCGCCACTTGATCGGCGCCGCCGGGACTATAGGGTGAGAACGAAAACTGCAATGTCGAATCGGGCGCGCCCATAATTGGGGGCGCAACAGCGGCCGGGAATGTAAAGTCGTAGCCCCGAGGAGCTTTGGAATAGTTGAATCCTTGGCGTACATCACTGCCGGTCTGATCCCATTGCGCAGCGACTTGGTTATAGCGATCGTCCGCTTGAAGTTGGCGACTGTCCAACGCGTAGTAAACGTTACTGGCGCTGCCGGTATTGACTGCCGCGTTGCCGATGCTAAGAACCTGGGGCGTCGCACCGAGACGAACACCGCCGCCTGTATTCATCATGAATGCGGGCGCTCCGGTGGCAGTAACAGTGTATATGCCGCCATTGGCGACAGCCCCGGTGGCGAAGTCGATCTCCGGCAGGCTCACCGTCGCGCCATCAATCGTTACGTTTCTGTTTATGTAGACAGTCGGCGCACTGCTGAAGCCGCTCGACCAATTGGTCGCGGCGAGCACATGCCGGCCTGGAATTAGGCCAATGGCATCGAATGTGTAGCTGTGGTGATCCGCGCTAAGAGAAGTTACGCCAAACAAATCGAGCCCAACAAATGTTGGATAGCTAACGTTGTTGGCTTTGACCGTACCATTAAATGTCCGCTTGTCCGAACAGTTTACCGAACGCCGCGTGAGCTCCCGCGTCGTCGCTTGAAATAGCTCGCCGACAGAACCGGTGCTGCTGGCGCAAACCGCCATTATCCCGTAACGATCGTCGCTAGCACCTACCGTAAATGTATAGGTGTAGGTATCGACGTGAGTGGTAGCGTCCGACGCAATCACCGGCGCTTTGGTTTGCCACGATCCGGAACCAATTTGGTAAGAGAACAGTACGTTGATGGAACTTTGCGGAACTCGAACTTCGAGTGTGACGGTATTCGACGGGCCGGAGGCGACATCGTCACCGCCGCTACTAGTACTACCGCTGTCACCATCACCACCGCCTCCGCAAGCGACGAGTAGCAATGTTACACCAACCGCGAGCACGGCCGATTTTAGATGGCTCTTATTCACTTCATGAATACGCATGACGCCCCCCCTCTATATCAGTTAATTTTTTTTACACCCGGATGTCGATTATACGAAATACCTAAAACTTTATGTCGTTTCTTTAACCGCCCGCCGCCGCTATCGCATCACTGCGGTACGCGTTGCCAAATGGAATAGGCAACCGTGCCGTTGCCCGATGCGCTGGCGGGCACTTGATAGGTCAAAGTGCCGTCTTTGAAGGTGTAATCGCGCACCTGTTGGGTTCCCTCCCAATTGGGAAAGACTGCCGTGTCGATCGTAAAAAGCAGTTGATGCTTAGCCGGATCAACAACGACTCGCCCGGTATTGGTGCTGGCCCCAAGGATCGCGGCGCGATATTCCTCGGCGGTACCGCTAGTCTTGATACCGGAGACGAACTTGGGTCTATTGGGTCGGAAAATCTGTATCGAGTAGCGCCCGTTCTGATCCACCATTAACAGACCGTTGGGATGCTCGCCGTAGTTCGTGGTGCGTGTTCCATCAGCATGGATTTCATAGGCCGATGCCATGATCCATGTGCCTTCTAACGAGAGGCTTTGGTCGGGTGCCGCCATCGCCGACGCTCCCATAACGAGTAGTGTCCCGGTCATGCTGACCGACGCAATGCGTTTGCAGGTATACGAATACCACATGATATTTCTCCGCGAAAAAATGTAATTACGAGTGATGATGTCGGCGTCGGATCCACAATCCTGCACGCCGCATTCATCACAAAACGATACACGGAGGAAATCCTTAACTAAATTAGCGGCCCGCGCACATAGTCCGTGCATAATTGCACAATGAACTCACCTGACTGGAACGATCTGCGGTTTTTTCTGGCGCTGATCGACGCGAGCACGCTGTCGGGCGCGGCCCGCGAACTCGGTGTCGAACATACGACCGTCGCCCGTCGCATCGACGCCCTCGAAGCACAACTGACAGTGCGTCTGTTCGATCGATTTCCGAAAGGCTGGTCGCTCACCGCAGAAGGCGCCGCGCTGGTTCCGCACGCACGTCGGCTCGAAGAGGAAATGCACGCCTTGATACGCGCCGCCGCCGGCTCGGCGACGCTGAGCGGCGTCGTTCGTATTTCGGCGCCGCCGGCGCTCACGGCGTATTTGCTGGCGCCGCACCTGCGAGACACGCTGCAACGCCTGCCGGATATCAAGATCGAACTACTGGGTGAACCGCGTGAAGCGGACCTGACACGGCGCGAAGCCGAAATCGCTCTGCGCTTCCGCCGCCCTACCGCGCCCGGACTCGTGGTGCGTTTGCTGACGACGATCCAATATAGCTTGTATGCACGCACACAATATCTGACCGAGCGTGCGCCTCCGCAATGGGAATTTCTCGGCTACAACGACAGCCTGCAACACACGCCGCAACAACAGTGGCTCGATAAGATCAGAGGTACGCGGCGTTATTGCTTGCGCACAAACGACCTGAGCACATTATTCCGGGCCGTTGCCGCCGGCATTGGCGTGACCGTTCTGCCGGATTACTTCGAACAACAATGTTCAGAATTGGTCCGCGTCGAATCGGAACCGTGCCCAGTGAAACGCAAACTCTGGATCGTCATGCACGAGGACGTGCGGCGTGCGGCGCGCGTGCGTATCGTCGCCGACGAAATTATCGCGCTGTTTAGCGTCGAACCGTGGCTCGGTTTGGTTGACGCCGCACCAGAAATTATTCTCAATAAAACATAAGGGCGCCCGCAGGCGTTCTTGTTATCTCCAACTTACCCGACTGCTCCGCTGCCCGCCGAGCGGCCGATCTCGATCTGGTCGTCATTGGCGTGATGAGTAATGCGGAAATAAAGGGAACGGAACCGAATGGCACTTACTTAACTCGACTATGTTACTAAACTGACCGACCCCGAACTTATTAGCAGGTCCCTTCCCCTTCAGGGGGAAGGACAGGATGGGGGTGGGTTGTGATCGCTACTGCAAAAAAACCCACCCCCACCCCGGCTGTTCCCGCCCAGTGCGCACGAAAATCTCGTGCGCCCGTTCGGCGGCGCGAGTGTCCACTGGACACTCGCGAAAGCTCCGCCTCACCCCCCTGAGGGGGAGGGAGTGGCGGCTGATACGTTTCGGTTTTTGCTTAAGTAAGTGCCATTCGGAACGGAACCGAATGGCGCTTACTTAATAGATTCGCCGCCATAACCGCAGCGTTCCCTCTCCCCTTGCGGGAGAGGGACAGGGAGAGGGGGACGCTTATCAACGTTATATCACCCCTCTCCCCGGCCCTCTCCCGCAAGGGGAGAGGGAGTGTCGGTGGATAGGCTTCGGCTTTTGCTTTAAGTAAGTGCCATTCGGAACGGAACCCCCACTCCTCCGGCAGTCAGATCACGCGTGCCGTGGACACTTATGGCATCCCATACTGGGGATGATGCGGGCCGTAAAGCAGGCCTCGGTTTTGATTCATTAGCTGCATATTGGCTAAACGCGCGACATTACGCCCGTTGTCCAATGAGTTATCGAGCGCTTGTTTCACGGCGGCATTTATAATGGCGCCGACAAGTCCGCCGCCTGAGTTGTTTCCACCGTCGTCCTGAGCGGCCAGCGTTCCTTCCCACAACGTTGTTGCCGTCGCGGTATCAACCAGTCGAGCGTTAGCCACCACCCTGGTAACACTGCTCAATAGCTGAAACTTCGTTCCATACTCTTTCAGCGTTATATACAAAACACTATCTGCCCCAATAACGTCTTTGATTTTACGCAGCGGCGCCTGGTGCATTTCGCCTGGGGTTGGCAGGCCGTTTTCCTTGAGCAACTGATCGACCAACACAACGGGGTACACGTAATACCCCATTTCCGCAATCGGCCGCGTGATAGAGGAAAGAAAGCTATAGGTACCTCTTACGTCGGTGGTCTCATTCAGCGGAGGAAGCACCACCATCGATCGCGGGAAGTGAGCACGGTAGTTCGTGTAGTCATAGGTCGGCTGAGTTACGCAGCCGACCAAGAGCCCTCCGACAAGCAGAACGTACAGGCCCTTCATTCGCATAAGTCGCACCTTCAGTGATTGTGTTTTCATTTTTTTTGAAGGTTGGCGATCAAGCGATCCATGAATACCGCTGATTCTGGAAAATTGGCTTTTTCCGTTGCGAACTCCTGACGGGCCGCATCCACTTTGCCGACCTGATAGTAAAGATACCCAAGTTGCGCGTGGAAACCGGGATGGGCCGGTTTATTCTGCGCGCGCGCTCGTTGGTAATCTCTTTCCATCTGTTCAATGGCGGCTTCCGGAGGAGTCTTACCGGGATCGTTGTACGTGTTGTAAACGACGTTCTCGTACCCGCCCCACGAGTAAATCGACGGTCGTGTAGTACACGCCGCCAATGACACCAACAACACGACTGCCAAGCCGCAGCGAAGCGCCCTATTGTGCTTTCTCACTGAACCGGCTTCCACTTTCCTTGTTCGATGCCTTCGACCAGGCGGTTAATGGCTTCACGCATGGCGAGATCTAACACCTTGCCGTTGAGCGTGGAGTCGTAGCCCGACCTGCCGCCAAAGCCAATGATTTCGCGACTATTCAATTCATATTCACCGGCACCTTGCACCGAATAAACGGTATCCGACGTCTGCACATCGACAACGTTAAGAATGACTTTTGTGTAAGCCACTTGTTTCTTACCACTACCGAGGATGCCGAACAACTGAACATCGCCGACTTCTTTTCGGCCGAATTCCGCAACGTCACCCGTTATCACGAAGTCGGCGCCCTTGAGCTTCTGCGGCTGGTTTTTTATGGACGCTTCGTGCGCCATTTCTTGCAAGTTATCGCGATCGACAACATGGAAGCGGCCGGTTTGGCTCAAGTGGCCGATTAAAATCGTCTTGGCCTGACCACCGAGACGATCAACGCCGTCCGAAAACAGCCCGCGCATGTAACTCGAGCGATTGTCGAACTTGCCAACCACCAAGGTGGCCTTTTGGCCAGTGTAGGGCGTATTCGCCGAGGCGACCTTTTCCACCTCGAGCGCACGATGCGATTCAGTGGCACACCCAACTAGGGTTACACCGAAGAAAACAAAGAGGATTACTGCACGAGCTTTTTTCATTTCACCACCCAGAATTTTAATTACGCGCGGGAAATAGTAGAGGCTTTTGGGCGACTCTGCCATGACTCAGAATAAGGCTTAAAAGTATCAGAATGGAAAATGGGCTACCACAAGCGACGCCGGACGCCAGCAGGAAATTCGCAATGGAATATCGGCATGTCCTTCGATTCATCGGGAATCGAATGCCAATGCTTTGAAAAGTTGCCGGGTACTAGGCAAGAACTTAAACATTGGTTATATCCTGCGCGAAACTGCTCGGCGTAGCAGTTTCGCGAACAGCTGCAGCGCGATCGGTAGCAACAATGCAATAACGACGTTCCGCAACGGAAACGATGGCGACGGGTTTTCCGATACCGGTTGACGGCGTTTGCGCCACCCCCATACGCCAACGACGGCCGCGGCCGCGACGCTGGCAACGACCAGATAAGCCGGCTGCATCTGGCTCGAAACCGTTTGCGACTTTGCTTGCGCGATCTGATCGCGTAGTTGTTGTTTCGATTGTTCGAGCTTGCGTTCGGCGAGCGCGATTTCCGAATTACGTCTCATGGAGAATCGGCCGGCGTTTTACGCAACTGGCGGCGCGTTGCTGGGAACAGGAGATTGCGGCTGAGCTTGAAGGCGACGAGAACGCCGCCGATCGCAAGCAACAAGTTCAAGCTGGCGACGCCCGCGAAAGCGGCGAGCCAACTCACGCCGAGCGAGACCATCCACAGGGCCAGCATCACCATGAGCGCGGTCCATGTGCCGATGATGGCGAATCCGACAACGATGCCGATGGCGACGAGCCACATCAGCGTGTGCCCCGCTTGGCGCAGCTCGAGCGTCGCTAGCTCGACGAAATTCGTTAGGACATCGCGCGCCGATGAGATGGCATTCGTGATCGCCGCGAATATTCCGCCCGCGGCCGGCGCTTCGGGCGAATCCGATTCGCGTTCGCTTTTCAACGAATCATCCGAGCAATGAGAAGGCCCACGGCAAATGCGACGCCGACCGCTTTGAGCGAGTTTTGTTGGATATAGACGCGCACATCGGTGACGAGTTTTTCTTTATCGATGTTGAACTCGTTGGCCTGCCCTTCCAACCAGTCGGCGGCGTTGGCCGTGCCGGCCGCGGCTTTGTCGACCATGTTATGCGCGAACTGGTCCGCGCGGTCGATGGCGGGCTTGGCCTCGCGCGCCGCATCGTTGGCGGCTTTGGCCACGCGATCGACGATGTCGCGCGCGGTTTGGGCGAGTTTATCGACGGCGTCTTCGACCGTTTCCTTAGTATCGGAGAGTGGAGGTGTCGGTTTCATGTCGTCTCCCTAGTGTCCCGAGTCATTAATTCGTTGAATAAATGTATCGCTAGCCACTCCCCTCTCCCCTTGCGGGAGAGGGGCCGGGGGAGAGGGGGGAACCTTATAACTTTCCCCTCTCCCTTGTTGTATTCCCACCTGGGTGCAGGAAAATCACCTGCACCCGTTCGGCGGCGCGAACACACGTTAAGTGTGTTCGCGAAAACCCCGCCTCACCTCCCGCATGGGGAGAGGGAGACGCAGCATCAAGCATCCGGGAATTCTTTAATGAATTAATGACTCGGGATACTAGGTGCTAACACTGTTCGGGCACAACCACGCCATTATCAGCAAAGCCGGCGCTTTGCCCAAGCCTCGCTATAATTTTAGTGGCGAAATGGCCCAATCGGGCCAACTACCAATAACTCGGTCAACCTTACGCATGCAAAACCCAGCCGACATGCCCACGGCAACAGAAATCACGCCGACCGCCACTCGCAAACCGCGCACCCGACCACGCGGCATCGCCGTCAACATTATCGCCGCCGTGGCACTGATTTATATCCTCGACTGGGCGCAAAGCTTCTTCGTCTCGCTGCTCGTCGGCATCCTCATCGCCTACACGCTGAACCCGCTCGTTACCGGGCTCAAAAAGCTGAAGATTTGGCGGCCACTCGGCGCAACGATCGTCATGATCGGCGTGCTGTGCGCACTGGTGTTCGGCGCCTATTCCATACGCGGGCAAGTGCAGACGATCATCAATCAATTACCGTCGGCGAGCAGCAAGATTTCCAATGGCCTCGCGTCCTTGCAGCAAAAACAACGACGCAACATGGCAAAGGTGGAAAGCGCCGCCCGCGCGCTGGAGAATGCGACGAACCCGACGAAACCGGTCGAAGCGCCGGATCCCGACGTGCCGCAAGTACAAGTCGTGTTCGAGCAACCGCCGATGTTCCGGCTGAGTAGTGTGCTGTTAACGAGCTCGGTCGGCGCCATCGGCGTGCTCGGGCAAATTGCGATGGTGATTTTTCTCGTGTATTTCTTGCTACTCGCGGGCGGTACCTTCAAGCGCAAGCTGGTGCGTCTCGCGGGGCCGTCGCTGTCGCATCAGAAGATCACTATCGTCATCCTCGACGACATCAACCAATCGATTCAGCGCTACACGCTCATGCTACTCGTCACCAACGTGCTACTCGGCATCGTAACGTGGATCGCGTTCACACTCATCGGCCTCGAAAACGCCGGCGCGTGGGCGGTTGCCGCCGGCGTGCTGCACTTGATCCCCTACTTCGGCCCCGCGGTCACTGCCGGTCTTACCGGCATGGCCGGATTCGTTCAGTTCAACGCGTTCTCGGACGCGATGCTCGTCGCCGGCACATCGCTCGCGATTGCGACCACCGTCGGTACGTTCGTGCAAACGTGGATGACCGGACACATGGCACGCATGAACTCGGCGGCGATATTTATTGCGCTGCTGTTCTTTGGTTGGCTGTGGGGTGTGTGGGGCATGCTGCTTAGCATTCCGATTGTTGTGATCGTGAAAGTTATTACACAACAGATCGAGCGGTTGCGGGCGGTGGCTGAGTTGTTAAGCGAGTAATTGCTTTCAACGCCAGTAAGATTTCTGCGGTACGCAAACAATTGGGGACAGACTTAATCCTAAACCATGGTCTGAGCTAACTTCATTTGCGTTTTTGGAATTGCGCCAGCGTGACAGATGCCTCAACTAGCACTAACGCTCGCCGCCAATTCGCGAATTACCGATGTTTTCCACACGTACCCTATGTCTCCATCCTTTGTGTCCCTCCCGGTATAAATCCCAAGGAACCTAAAACACGCTGACGTTCGTGTTTCAACGTTTTTACCAATCTGAATTGGATAACCCGGATGACGATACGCGATAACCGGAGCACCCGACAGCCCATTTGTGGTTCGACAATTGATCAAAAACATCGGCATACCGTCGAAGTCGAAGTTGATCTCGGTCGCAACGAACCCACTGATCCAGACCGCTATCGGCGGAAGCCCCGGACGCATTTCGCCACTCGCACCCAACCCTCTAGGGAATCCAACGACGTTTACAGGAGTGGCCGGATCGACGTTGAATTGCACTTCCCCCTTTCCGTCTAACGAATATTTATATGGTCTAATTCCGTCAACGGTCGGTAATGGAATAGCGACCAGGTCAACTTTGTCTCCGAGCACAGGATGTTCATACCAAAGCGGGTTTCCGTCCTGATCAAGAAGCTGGGCGATCGATCGGACCCAGGATATCTCAGTCGCATCCTTCGACACATTTGCTTGAAGTATCGCAATTTGATTCGGAACCCCGCCTGTCGACGACAACAATTTATTCGTCTGATGATGCTTTCCTGTGACGTTGTGTCTTGCCGTTATAAGTAATGGGCCAAGCGGCGCATCTACCACGAAGCCCGTTCCACTCGCAACAATAGTTCCGTCGAACAAGAGTTCGACGAATAGCGACTTTACCGAGAATAAATTTATCGACTGCATGTTACGTCAGCCTGGCACAGTGGTTGATGAACTGGGAATCCTGATTCAAGCGGTTATATCAGAATTCGGGTAACCAGTCTGTCGGTGAGCCCGGTAGGATGGGTGAAACCCATCAACAGGAAATCAAACGACGGTGACCGACTATCGCCGCGCTAATGTGCCAGGTGGAACATATTTCTTCACCGTCAATCTGGCCGAGCGTCACCGAACGGATCTGGTTGATCGGATCGATATCCTGAAACGAATAATTCGGGAGGAAATTAAGGCGCACCCGTTTACGCTCGATGCCATCGTCGTCATGCCTGACCATCTCCACGCACTGTGGACGTTGCCGGCCGGCGACAACGATTATTCCAACCGCTGGCGCCGGCTCAAGGCAACATTTTCAGCAACCTATCCACCGTATGAGCGACGTTCGGTAAGCCGTCAGTCAAAGGGCGAGCGCGGTATTTGGCAGCGTCGTTTTTGGGAACACCTAATCCGCGATGAAAAGGATCTTCAACGGCATTTCGATTACATTCATTACAATCCGGTCAAACACGGCTATGTGAAGCGCGTGCGCGATTGGCCGCATTCGACGTTTCATCGTCATGTGCGGGACGGCATTTATTCCGTTGAGTGGGCTGGCGGAACAGAACAGGAATTGGCGGTCGGTGAGTTTGAATGATGATGGGTTTCACCCATCCTACCGGGCTTTTTGTTTTTTACATTAGGGGGTTGGAGCTTAAGTAAGTGGCATTCGCGTCAGGCCCCATTGATATGGAGTCTGACGCCCTTGATATGTTGATAGCACATTAATGCGGATAAGCAGCGAGCCCACCGCGCGGGCTCGCTGTTTTACTTTTACCGAGTCTTAAATTCAATGAGCTCCACGCGTTCACCTTCGCTGCTGACTTCTAAAATAATTCCAACGCCTGGGGCGTAGTATTTATGCGCATACTTACCCGGCTCGATGGGCGTGTATTCCTTGGTGATCAAGCAAGTGTTGGCGCACGAGCTCGCCGGCACCTTGGTGCTGCCGGTCACCGAGACCACCTTTGCGACATCTTCGGCCACGCCCAGCGCGACCTCTTGGCGGTAAACCGTGCCGGGTTTCGGTATCGTGGCGACAAACAAACCGGGCTTGGCGTAGTCCCGGCCAACTTTGAAGGAGCCGCCAAGGTCGACCAGTTCCGCATCCGCCGGCGCATCGCCTTTGAATGTCTCGAAGTTTCGTACCAGCTCACCGCAGTACCAGACGTTGCCGTCCTTATCTTGTGTGTACCAATCGTCGGTGTCCTCATGCAGTTCACCGTTTCTTTCTACCTGGTCATGAATCATTAGGCAGGTCACTCCCTCGATCAATTTTGTTTTGTTGGTGACGGTCACCGTAATTTTTTCGGTGCGTCCTTGATATACCCAGCGGTTGCCGGGCACCAGCGGAAAATACTGATTGGGAGTGACCGAGTTGCCGATTTCCAGAGGATTAACGAAATTGCTCGGCTCGAAGTCGGGATCGTAAGGCGCTTCGCCGACGGCATTACAAAGATTCCGACGTTCTATCCGCTGTTGATCGCATAAGCCCCAAGCATCTTTATATCCGCTGCGCACCTCTTGTAGGCATTGTTGCTGTTCGGTCGTATCGGATAGATTGGTACAGCTGGAAATGGTCTTCCAGTAGTCAGCGGCGGCCTCGTAACGACAAGACTTCTGCATGGTTAGTGCGATATTGCTGCAAGATTTTTGGTTATCGCGAATCGAATTAAATTCGTTGTCATTTGCCAGCGCTGGTTGCCAGATGAGGAGATCGACCAGAGCTAACGTGGTTACAAATACTCCAGTTCTGCATTTCGCCAAGACAGGTATCTCGAACATTGCGCGTCCCTCCATTCATGTTTTGGTCAGGTTGCGTAATGATAGGGAGTGACCCTTGCAGGAACCTTGCCTGAAGGTTAGCAATCGGCAATGTTTGCTCGGCCGCTGTCTAATCAGGTGCGGCGTTTTGGCTGTTCGACTGACGGAGTTTTAGAAGAAGCTGCGTTTGCACAACTTTGGAAAGCGCCCCATTTAATTCATTTTGTTCCCACAGAAAGGCCCAAGCAGAGCGGGGCGTCTTTATTTGGAAGAACTACAAGACTCGCGTCATAGTGCTTTAAGCGATCCAAAAAGAATAAAAAGGGCCGGGAGTCAATGGCACTTAAGCGCCATCGACAACAGATGCCACGATTTGCTCCTCCCCCTTCAGGGAGGAGGTTGGGAGGGGGGTGGGTTTTATGGCAGCGATAACCGAGTAAAAAACCCACCCCCACCCCAGCCCTCCCCCTGAGGGGGAGGGAGCTAGAGCGTGCCGCGGCTTAAGTAAGTGCCATTCGGAACCAGACTCGATTTATACCCCCTTAGTTCTCAACAAGACGCCGACAAGACCGTCGGCGCCTCGGTTTCCGTTTTATTAAAGCGTCTTCAAAAACTCAAGAAGATCCGCCTTCTCCCAATCTCCCAACCATGTGCCGTACTCATGCCCCTTGTTTGAATTCCCGGGAAGGTGGGTATCAAACCGGAAATTGCCGGCAGAGTCGCGCACGTCGAACCCTACGCGTTGAGTGTCAAACTCTCGGGAGCCGGCATAAAACATTTGGATGCGTTGGCTCGACGGTTTTAACAACTCGGCGAGATTCGGCACTGAACCGTTATGCAGATAAGGCGCCGTTGCCCATATGCCATCCAGCGGGCGTGCCCGGTAGGCGACGATATTTTTCGGTTCATAGGGCGGCAAACCCGGGGCCTTGACGCGATAGCCAATCAATTCGGCCGTCTCCGCGGGCGTCAGCACAGGCTGGATTCCCTGGACTGCATCGGTCGAGGCCAGTCCGACGATGATGCTCAATAATACCGGTGCCGGTAGTTGAGACTGCCCAGTGTACGGAGCCGGCAAATAAGGCGCCAAGCCGCCCGTTGCAGCAGGACGCAACGCGATGTTCAGCGAGGCTAACGGATCGGTCCCCAGCTCCGACAACGGCGTCATGTGGGTTTCCACGAACTGCACGCCAAAATAATTTTCTGCCGCCGGCGTCATCGGGTACCGCCCCATGCTGTCGGGCAGCGCATGGCAGGATGCGCAATTTTTCGCATAAATCATGCGTCCGTTTTCGGCGCGCCCGTGGTCGATCTGGCCCAGGATGTCTTCCGGCCATTTGGGTGCCTTGAGGCGAGTCACCAGACGCTCAAGCTCGAAAAGCTCACGCCCGCGGGCGGTGGTCTTCCCTAACTTGCTGACGTCCTTTAACTCGACGCTGCCAAAGGTGCCCAACACCTCGCCGACATTGCGGCCAAACGGATTATTCGCGGAACCGTTCCATTGCACCCAATCGTGCTGCGGAGTGCTCCATAAAAACGGATAACTTACCGACGCATTAGGTTCGCGCTGGTTTTCAGGCGCGCCCAAATCGTCGACATACAGCTCGTTCATGATGTAACCAAAGGCATCCAGGCGGCCGTAACCATATACGTGGCTGGTGAGGTTGCGTGCCATAAAACCGGAATACTTCTTCTCGAATTGTTCCAGCTCGCTACGCAGAGCCGCGAATGCTGTCGGGTCATTCGATTTGGTAACGCGCCGAGCGAAGCGGTTAAACGTCGCATCGTCAACTACCGTCTTTTTTAACGCGCGCCCCAACTGCGTGACGAAGCTCTGGAAATCCGCCATGGTTGGCGCACCGTCGATACGCATCCGCACGCCTTTGAATTGGATGTCGTTGGTGTGACAGGCGCCACAGGTATAACCCATCCAGTCTTGCTTGCCTTCATTGCGCTCGATGGCAAATCCCACGGGCAAGCGGTCACCCTCTGGCGCACTAGCGTCGGCATAACCTGTCAGATACTTAAAGCGACGGATATAAGCCGGGGTACTGAACGGCGCCTTGCTATCGGGCTGCTCCAACGACAAAAACCAGGAGAGAGGAATGAGATAAGAACCTTGCGGAGTGTTGTAAAACCCTGCCCGATCCTGAGCAGACCAGCCTTGATCCAGATAGACGACCTCCGACTCACTCAATGCAGGCCTGGCCACCGCCAGCATCGCCACAAACATCAACCCTGCCTTTCTTGAAATCATATTTCCTCCCTTGTTTGAAATAACGAAACACAGTCACTAACACAAGAGAACTCTGCAAGCTCAGAGAACTCCCGACATCACCCTGATGCCTTGATTAATACCGATAGTATTGCAAGCGAACTAAAGGGGCCAGACTCGAATGCCACTTACTTAACCGCCATCGACAACAGATGCCACGATTGACTCCTCCCCCTTCAGGGGGGAG
Source organism: Gammaproteobacteria bacterium (assembly GCA_016199745.1). Lineage (NCBI taxonomy): Bacteria > Pseudomonadati > Pseudomonadota > Gammaproteobacteria > Gammaproteobacteria bacterium. The sequence goes on along the minus strand of JACQFZ010000038.1, from coordinate 5,534 downwards.
GTTGGGAGGGGGGTGGGTTTAATGGCAGCGATAACCGAGATCCCTGTTTCTAAAAAACCCACCCCCACCCCAGCTGTTCCCGCCCGGTGCGCACGAATATCACGTGCGCCCGTTCGGCGGCGCCAGTGTCCACTGGACACTGGCGAAAGCTCCGCCTCACCCCCCCGAGGGGGAGGGCGCTAGAGCGTGCCGCGGCTTAAGTGCCATTCGGGCCAGACTCGATTGGCACTTAACTTAATGGATTCACCGCCATAACAACGGCGTTCCCTCTCCCCTTGCGGGAGAGGAAGTACCGGCGGATAGGCTTCGACTTTTGACGGTATGTAGATAGAACATCGCTGCGGCTCATCGGCCGATAGTAGCGAGCGAGAGCTTTGCACTCGGCAACGCTCTTGTTCAGTGAGTGAAAGTGCCAGAAATAAGACCAGGTAACGCAACTCTGTTGACTGTGTCGATGGGTGTCGGCATCATCAAACGGCTGTGAGAAATTGCAGCGTCGTTTTCGCGGTTCCTGCCAATATGGATCATTGTTCATGGAGCGATAGCATGCGTACTCCCGAGCTGCCGATTGAGCAGACCAACGAATTTCGGATGTTGTTGCGAAATATCGAAGCAATCGACGATGTACGGTTGATCGAGGCGATTCCGAAGGAGTTGTTCCAACCGAAGGTGTGGCGCGGCATGCTGGGTGCTCTTGTCAGCGCGTGCGTTTATATCGGGGCGCTCGTGGGCGTGGCATACGCGCCGCATTGGCTCCTGATTCTGCCCTTGTGGTTGGTGGCCGGACTCGGCGCGTGGGGTCTTTTCTGCATCAATCATGATTGCGGACACAGCTCTTTTTCTCGCTCCCCCACGTTGAACAGTTTTGTGGGTCATATCGTGGTGTTGCCGTTGCTCTTCCCGCACCACGGCTGGCGTCACATGCATAACCTGCATCATCTACACGCGAATTGCCTGGAGCTGGACCCGGATTGGCGGCCCCGGACGCGGGCCGAGCTTAAGCATGTGACGTTATGGGATCGGTTGATGTACCTGACATCGCGCGGGTGGTTCTGGTGGATTGGAACCGTCAATTATCAATACCATTGCTGTCGTCCGGGCTTCCTGCCCAAACGCGAGGCGCGCAAGGAAGCCACGCGGTCGCTCGTTATCGTGGGGTTGTTCGCCGCCGTGTATTTGCCGGCGCTGGTTTACTTTACGGGTCCTGTCGGGTTGGTGCTTTACTTCCTTGGGCCGTGGCTCGCGTTTCACGCGTGGTTCAGCACGACTACCCTGATGCACCACACGACACCCGAGCTGCCGTTTCTGCCAATAAAATATTGGACCCGGAATGCGAGCCGGTTATTGCTCACGACCGACTACAACTACCCTAAGTGGCTGCACTTTCTGACTCACAATATCTCCGTGCACACCGCGCATCACGTGGCACCGATTATGCCGTTTTACAATCTGCCCCGTGCCAGGGAGGCACTAAAGCGCGCCTACCCGGGCATGGTGCGTGAAAAGAAGTTGAGTTTTCACCAGCTCTTCGAGATTGTCCGTAAATGTCATTTTTATGACCCGGTCCATGGGTACTATCTGACTCATCACGAAGAGCGAAGAACGCGCTCGGGCGAACCTCAGCACGTCAGTCTGTAAGGCGGGCGGTGCCGTGAGCGCCGGCGCCGCTTCAGGCGCGGCGCTACTAAAAGGTCTCAGAGTGGAATGGCACTTACTTATTAATAGATTCACCGCCATAACAGCAGCGTTCCCTTTCCCCTTGCGGGAGAGGAAACCCTTATCAACGTTATATCACCCCTCTCCCCGACCCTCTCCCGCAAGGGGAAAGGGGGTATCGGTGGATATGCTTCGGCTTTTGCTTGGGATTGGAATAAAGGGGATGCTTTTCAATCCATTGTTGCGAATAACGGGTAGCGTCCCCTTTTATTAAAAGGGTTAGGCATTGAGCCCGGTCAGCGACAAGATGATGCCCACAAGTGCCAGGATGAGAAGGAACAACGTGGGAAGCATTGACATCATGAAGCCAGTTCCGCGCTTTGACGGGTAGCTGACATACGCACGCCAGTAGATATGCCGCCCAATCACGTAGACAACGCCCAAGCCAGCAACCAAAGGAGTGGACCAATATTTTGCGGCCAGAAATAGCGCGGGAAGAAAGGCAATTAGGGTTTCCAGCGTGTTCATTTGAACGCGATACATACGCTCAAAGCCCTCGTGCCCGGAGACCGCAGGCGCCTTAAGGCCGGACTGCCTGCGTGCGCGTCCGGTCAGCGCGCCGAAGGAAAAAAATTGAAGCACCGCTATGACTGCGACCAACTCTACGTATTGCATTTCATCTCCTGACGATAGTGTTACGAACCAAAGCCTAACGGCTAGCTCACCCGCGCCGCGCTGTTTGCGGCGTCGGGTTGAGCGTATTATTGGGCGGTACCGTTTCAGAAGCGCATATTTTTTTGATTTTTAGCAATGCGACTAACCCAATAATTTGGGTAACAAAAATCGCGATGCTACTCCAGAAAACCCACTTCGAAAAACTTATAAAAGTTTGTGCGACTTCGGGTATTGGCCACACATCCCAGTTGAGCGTGTTTTTAAACGCAGGGTCAACTGTAAAGGCAGCTAAGCCACCTGTAATGACAAAAGATGTGGCGCAAAGTAGAAAATAAATTTTCTTCATTTTTCGTTATGCCCAACGACCAAGTTAAGCCGCCTTGCGGCACGATAGACTTTCAGGAAACAAATTGCCGCGACGTCCGCAAGGTCGGCTTGAACGCATAGTTAGGCGCCATGCCCCTACACCGTGATGCGGCCCGACAGCCACCCCTCCTCAAGATACAGCAAGAGGGATAAAGGGGACGCTACATTGTTGCGAATAACGGGTAGCGTCCCCTTTTTTTTCGTTGAATGACGTGCTGGGGTTGGCCGGGGACGATGTAGCGGGGTAGACGGGCCACGGATCGCTCTTGCGAAAAAATGACAGCGTAATCTTGGGTGGGGCAATTATCAATCGAGTCTGACCCTATTGATCTCTATTGATCTTTCGCGAACGACTTTACCGAGAGCAGCGGCGGCGTGAACAGCGTGCTTAAGGTAGTGCCATTGGGTAGCGTCCCCTTTATTTCCGCAGATAAGTTCATCAGATTGCTTAAACACGGATCAACGTTCCCTTTGATGTCCAACGCTGCCCTTGAGCGGCGCGGGCCACAGACACAGCAGGAAACGCGCCGTTGTCACACCGCGTCCGCTCGAAGGGCTTGTTATGCATTTGAGTCTTGATTTTGCAGTACTGCCAGCGTTTCTCTACCAAGCGGAGTCAGGCTCCAGATTGGTCCCGATTTTCCGGTAGAACACTGTACGACACCCATGTGCTCCATTTCGGAAAGGGCGGCTCGAACAATTTCCTTATCTAATTTCGTTTCTTCGGCAAGACCGCCTATGAATCGCCATGTGTATTTCGGATTTCCGAGCGCGGTTAAAACTGCTCGTTTTCCTCCATCAATGAGGCGTACATCTTTAGTTTTTACACGCTCTGGCTCTGGCTCGGTTTCTTTATCCACTACAGCCTGAAGCTTTTCTTTCATTTCTGCTTCGAATCCGCCTCCCTTAAATTTCTTGATTTTGTCTATGTTGGAAAACGCGAGCCCGATGGCGCCAGCCAAGATAGCGAGACCCATTTCCTTAGGTTTTTCCAAGAAGGCGAGAACAGAACTGACGACTAGCAATACGGTACCTGAAGCTAGGTTAAGGAGCATATTGGGTGTGTTCTCCTTCTTTAGAATGCATAACGTTTGACGTGAGCGGCACACAACGGCGCCGCCGATCTTGATGAAGCGCACCAACGTGCCCCGCCGTTGTGTGTCCGCTCGACGGAAGGGTTAGGCGTCACGATTTTGGCGAAGCTAGTTTGTCCTCATGCCGCAAAAAAGCATCGAGGGTCTCCTTCGCAAAGGCGTGTCTCGAACGAAAGGATGGATCTACGAAGCCGAGCGACTTTGTGATGAAGTCGGTACCGTACTTGAACCACTCGGGCTTCTGCAGGTGGTATGCATTCACAGCCGCACTAGCTTGTTGAACCGCTGCATCGACTTCGCGAAGTGTTGGGTATCGGGACTTGTCGAGGTCTCGTACTGCCTTGTCGTTCCAAGACTCGGAGACCTCAAGGTGCGGAAACTTCCACTTGGTGTAGGCAGCCAGCGACGCGGAATCAACCGGTCTTGAAAGAAGCGAGTCGGTGTCGCTTGCGGGCTGTGCGGGGGATGCTGCGGGCGGCGACACGACGGGAAGTTCAGGTGGGGCTGTTGGCGGAGAGGGGGATCTCAGAGCGGCAAGTTCGGAGCGTAGCCGGTCGATCTCGTTGTTCTTTCTGTCAATCTCGTTGATGTGAGCAGTTTCGAACTGCTCGCGCTCGGCTCGGATCAGACGTGACTCTTGAATCGTGAGCAGAGTCTGGCCCTCAATGGCACGGCGTTCGTCGACCAATCGCTTCTGCGTGATCTGCACGGCCCGGTAAACGACTCGCGCTGGATATGGGTAGAGAAAGATGTAGGCGGCAGTCGTAAGGAGCGGATAGAGGAGTCCGCGCAGCAGGAGTGACTGGATGTCAGGAAAGACTAGCGTGTCGATCAGCGCGAACGTCCTAGTGACGGATGCCGAGGAGAACAACACGACGAAGAACTTGTAGTTCCAAAGAGACCAGGAAATAGCGAACGTGCCTAGGAGTGGACTCGACAGTCGCTCCTCAATCTGTTGCCTCACAGACTTGGCTAGTTCCTCGACCATGTTGGTGGTCCTCCGGGGGTTCTTGGCTGACGCCTAACGAAACGAATAGCGTTTATCCGCCGCCCCGCCCACACCAAACCCTGTCGCAGTGGCATCGGCGGCGGATAAACCTTGTTGAACTAAACCGCCCACCCGGGCGGGGCTTATGGGGATTGTAGGTGCAACCGGTGGGTCGTCAATCGTCGAGACGGATCAACGGGTAGGATCAACCGCCGATCAATGGGTTGATGATTGTTACCTGGCAGGCGCGCTGGTGATCGACGTTGCGTTCGTGTGCCGCCAAACGGCAGCTTACGGATGTTTGGCACGACCCGGTTCATGGCGCCGTGTGGCACGCGAAGGGGGCGAGACGATGACGACCACGGACGTCGCATTAGGGCGGGGCACGCACGGTCGATCGTGCCGCGGTCGGTGCGATCGCTTCCCGGAAGACGAACTGTCCCGTGCGGCACTGCGGGCAACGGAGTTCGTCAAAGCGCGCGACCCGGCGTAGGAATGCCTCTATCGATTCGATCACGGCAGGTTCCGGCGCCGGCACGTTGAGCGCGTCACGCGCGATGGTGAGGTGCGTCTTCTTTTTAGCGGGCCCGAGCAAAGGGGATAAAGGGGACGCTACCCAATGGCACTGCTTTAAGCCCACCGCTTACGTCGCTGTTGCCGTCGGCGTAGCTGCGCCTGCAAGACGTGTCGCGGCTTCGTCAGTAGCCAATGCTGTTTCGGTCGTCGCTTAACGACACGCGGCTCCACCCGCTCGG
>JACQFZ010000037.1 GCA_016199745.1 Gammaproteobacteria bacterium | reverse complement strand
GCCGGCCGCACTCGTCGCTTGACGGGCAGACGCCGGATACCGTGTACTTGAATTGGTTGCCGTCGTCCCAGGCAGCATAGTCGACAGAGCTATCACTTTATCGTTGGTGGAAAAGTGTCTTAACGAACGGGGCCACTTCTCTACAACTGCCGGCCAACGCGTATTCTTTTCGTCGATAGAATCGATCTTCGGGAACATATTTCCAATTGCCTTTATTAGCAATTTCTTTTGCGAATTTCTTAAGATCATTGTTAACGATGTGCTTTTGTAAAAACGTTCTTGAGTGGTCCGTGTAATCTCCGCGGTATCGGAGATCGACCAATACGTCCTGGATACGTTGGTCGAGCTTTTTCCAGTTAACTTTTCCATATTTATGAATCGTTCCTGGTAAATCCGAAATCCGCACAACGTCCACCCATATGAACTGATACGTCTTCTCAAACAATTTAAGCTGCGTCCTCGTCGATATCTCGAAGTCGAGCAGATCGTGATCGACGACATACTGGCTCGCCCGGATCCCGGTGCGTGGACCGGCACCGCTGATGGTAAATGCGGTATCAGCCGGCACGCCGGACGAAACGAGATCTTTCATCGCATCGGAACGGGTTTGCTGGCTAATGTCGTAGCCGCGGCCGATGGTGAGGCCGGAGGAAGCGCTCGGCACGTGCAACCGCCGGCTGTGCAGATAGTCGCGCCCGCCTTCATGGCCTTCGGCCTCCCACGTCAGCCAGCCTTTATCAGGCCGACCAGGCGACTCGGTGCCGTAACAGCTCCACAAGCGGTGAAGCAACATCTTAAAGATGGTGCCGTTGCGCTCGATCTGCCCGGTTGGGCATTCCAATTTTTCTTCGCGCTTTAGGAAAATCTCGATTTGCCCGAACAGGGCCGCGTCGAGCGGGAACGCGTTACCGGCCGGTAGACTATTGTGGCGTTGATAGGCGTTGAGCAACGCTTTGACGAGGATCACGTCGGGCGCGCTATTGGCGCCGCCTTTGCCGACCGAACCGGAGAGAGAGGGCGATAGTCCAAAAAGATTCACAAACGGGTTGGACACAAAGAATCTCCTTGTAATTAATGGGCGGGGATATCCATTCGAGGCGGGAAGGCGATGCGACAGAAACGAGATGACGAATAACGCCACCGAACGGTGGCTCCCGCTCCCGTGCATTGTTGTTAGGCTCCCTTCCTTAAAATTATTGCTGGGCGACCCTGACGTTAAATAGTGGATCGCCAAGCATTTATCACGAAACGCGAGGCACTCTAAAACAGTTTTTGCGGGTGCTCAATAGACTTTAGTCCGGCACACGCTCCCATCAACAAAACGCAGACGAGATCGCGAGCTTACTTTCCATACTCACTCACCAAATAATCCACGATCTTCACTGCATCCTCTTCAGCAATCGGCGCTCCCATCACGTTAGTCATTTTGTTGACCTCCGCTTGCCAAGCTTTGCGATCGAGGAATACCGAGTTCATCGGGATGTAGTCGAGGCTATGGCAAGCGATGCAACGACGCACGACCAAATCGCGGCCGGGGGCGTCTTTGAGTGAGACGGTGTTTTCGCCGGCGAGTGCGGGCGCGCTTAGCAACAGACCACCGAGCAATAGTGTTCTCATGTTCGCCTCCATCGTCATACCACGCGTAGGCCGAGGCGATGCACCACGTTGTGGTGATAACCGGCGGGATTGAAAATGGCTTCGAAGGTCTGCGAGGCACCGATACGGTTGATTGCCTTGGCCAGGATCGTGTACTCGCCTTTGCGCGGCGGCTTGAAGACGTAGCGAAACGGGCGGAACGAAAAACGGCCGTGAAATTCGCCGAGTTCCGCGGTACGCCACGTTTTGCCGTCGTCGACCGATACCTCGACACCACTAATACCGTAACCGGCGTCCCAAGCGATGCCGTTAAACGTGACCGGTTGACCGAGTCGTACACGTTGGCCATCGCGGACGTTCGTAATGAGCGAGTTGACGACAACCTCAGTGACCGGTGTATTAGTTTCGGTTTCTTGCGATACGAAGCGATCGACTAGGGCGAACTTGTCTTTGGGAATTCGATACGCCGTGCTCATCCAGAAATTTTTATACGGTTGCGTCACCACATTGAGCGAGGTGAGGTGTTTTAGCCAATACGTTCCGGTCCAGCCGGGCACCACCAGCCGCGCGGGGAAGCCGTTCCAATGCGGTAGTGGCGCATCGTTCATGGCGTAAGCAATCAACGCGTTTTCGTCGAGCGCTTTCCAGATCGGCAGGCTCTTACTGAAATCCGGTGTTTGTTCGAGCGGACCGGTATCGGCACCGTCTGCGACCACTTCGAGCGCGGTCTTCGTTACACCGGCGCGGTTCAAGATATCGCGCAGGCGCACGCCCTTCCATTTGGCGTTGCCCATGGCGCCGTAGCCCCATTGCACGCCGGCAACGTGTGGCTGCGATAATCCGCGGCGGTTGCCGGCGCACTGGCATACCGCTACGAGCTCTACCTGCTCGAACTCATGCATCAGTTGATCGAGCGTGAGCTCATACGGATTATCGACGGCGTCGCCGCCGATACCGAGACGCCACGTTGACGCGTCGACATCGGGAATCTGCGATAGGTGATAGCGCACGAAGAAGGCATTGTTCGGCGTGATGACGTTGTTGAAATAACGCAGCGGCGTTTCGAAGTTCGGCGGGCGGTAGCTGCGTTTAATGAGCGGAACCTTGCCGGTGAGCGCGTCGAGCGTCGCGGTTTCCAGCGTGCCGGCGGGTAAGGTGCTAAGCCCGCGTTTAGCGGCAGCGGCAAAGGCCGGTGTGTTCGTCCAAGCGGCGCCGGCAATCAGCAGGCCGCCGGCCGAGGTACGAAGGAACTGACGTCGCGAGTGCATGCGTTCTCCTTCAATTTCCGTTTCAGGGAGTGGCGCCTTGGGTCGAACGGGCACCGATCGCGTTGCGCGAGCGACCATAGCATGTCAATTGTGGTTGCCTCAACAAATCGCCGGTCGCCGTCGGGCATCGGAAAAAATTCAGCGCCCGAAATTTTTTATCGGTTCCGAATCGGATGGCAGATCGGCGCCGGCAACACATTTATGAGGACTACGAAGATCGGCATCCGCCCGCTACTCGGACGGATGCCACTACAAACTTCAACGGCGGATCGGGAGTCGCGCCGTGTGCGACGTGCTTTTTAGCAGGTAACTCTTCTGCTATTCAGTTAGGACTTGGCGATAAAAAAGACGCCAACAGAAACCAACAACGTGCCGACTAAACGCGAGCTATCCACTCCTTCCCCTAACAAAGACCATCCCAGGAGCATCGTCAAAATAAAACCTAATCCCACGAACGGATAGGCGAAACTGACATCCACTTTGGCCAACACTAACAACCACACGGCCGCTCCGAGCGCGTAGAGCGCCAATCCGCCGATTACGTAAAAGTTCGTGGCAACAGCAACGAGCCCGGCGTACCAATTTCCCGACGACAGCGAATGCTGCACGAGCGCGCTCGACATTCCCAATTTAAGTAAAATTTGCGCCAATGCCGATAACGCCACGCTGCCCAAGATAAGAACGAATAGAGTGATATTCACAGTGACCCCTTAAGCGACGCTTCAGTCTTATCTATATAGGTTCGGCGAATCTTCCACAGCGCAGAATGTTCACTTACACGAATGAGATCTGCCGTATTAGATCGCATCAAGGCGGCGTATTGCGGCGGCCACTCCTGCGAGTCTCCCTTCGTCGTCAGAACAAAATCGATATTCCGATTCCGCAGATTTTCCAGAAATTCTGCCGCACTAAATGTTGCTGGGCTATCGTGCCACCACCACCGGGTAGAACGCGGTTGCCGCAGATGATAGTGAACATAGGCGGCGCCGTTTTCATCGCCGGGTTGCGGCGAAACACGCAACCGACGCCCGAAGAGTGGATAGTACATCCACATATCAGGGCCAAACGCCGTCACTCGTGCATCGTTGGGCACTAAGCGCATCAGCGCCCATGCATCGCCAGCAGCGGAATCTTTACCTCCGGCATACGTCTCGATTAGCTTGTCGGTTAGCGCTTGTTTGTACGGCACCCACGCGGCCAGGACGGCAACGACAACGAGGAACATTCCGCAAGCCGGTGTTCGCCATCCCCGAAATTGTTTGGGCGATTTATCAGCAAGCCACAAACCTGCCGCGAACACGACACCAAACGCGACGCCACCGACGAACTCCACGGGACTTTGCGGAATTACGTTAACCCAACTCTGAACGATAGCCGCTATCGCCACTGGCAACACCAACCAACGTGACAGCTTCCAGGTATCGCTTACGACCGCGAGCAACACCAAGCCAATCGCAAATGGTCCGATGATGTATCGCTGCATGGGGACAAAACCGGCGTCTGGGCTATCAATCGTGCCGGAGAACGGCATAAATGGATGCGCCAGCAACAGGATTACGCCAAGCATAAACACCGCCAACGTTTTCCAGCGCATTTCGTCCGAGGAAATGGCGCGCAGGCGCAGCGAGCGATATGCCGAAACGAAATAGCCCAGGAACGCCAACAATCCCAAGCAGAATCCCCATCCCAGGTAGGTACGGATAATCTCTTTCCATAGCGCAACATTCGTCCCGGCAGCACGCATCCAATAGGCCAGCGTGGTACGAAACTGGTCGTCGCGCCCAAAGGGACCGGGAAACGGACCAAAGTCAGCCGGGAAAATGGGATTGCCCGACAGCATCAGATTGCGCAGGTACCAATACGAACCGGTAAGGGCGACGGCCGCGGCAAATATGAGTAGCGCCTGCCATTTTACCTTGCGACTGTCGTTGATCTCATAGCCTGATAGGCACAACCACCCCACCACCAATACCGCTGGCGCAAATGAAACCTTAATGCCGACGGCCAAGCCCATGAGCAGACCGGCATACCACGCGTCGACCCATCTTGTTCTGACTGTATTGCCGCTGGCTGAAGACATCGACAACGTCAGTGCCGCCATCATCGCTGCCGTGCCGGCGGCATCGACCGCGGAAAACGTTGTTCCCAAACTCGCGACCACCGGCGATGCGACAAAAAACGCACCGCCCAGCATCGCTGTCGCTCCGCTACACCCAAGAATCCGGCACAGCGCAACCACGGAAACCGTGCCCATCGTGATCCAGAACCAACCCGCCATGTTTGCCATGCCATCGCCGTGGAACGGCAAAACAGACCACAACGACAACAGCTCGGCGTTCATCGGGTAGTACGTCGCGAAGCCTTTGGCGGCGAGCGACAAACGCCCGTCTTGCAGCCAGTGTGCCACCGCGGGCGCGTGGTAAATCAAATCATCTGTCGAAAATCGGGTTCCTTCAAAGAGCGTATCGATCGTGAATCGCCCCCATACGCTGAGCAGCACCGCTGCTCCTACGTACCACCCCGTCCCCCTTGCACCGAGAAACACCGCCTCCGCGCCGAGCTTTTTGACGAGCGAACTGTTGTTGCCAAAAAACCCGCTGACCGCCGCCAACAACATGGAAAACCCGGTGACGAAAATTATTCCGGAAACGCCAGTAAGGTGACCCGTTGCCCCTAGGGCGAGCATCGACAGCACGACGACGATAGGGACAACCGAAACGGCGGCCAGCAACCGTCGCTCCGGTTCTCGGCCCGCCATGCAGGTATAACCCACCACAGTGGCGGCTAAGCCAAGTACTACGGTTGCTATAAAAAAAAATAACTGCCCACTCATTAAAAATTTCTCCGCCCGATATTTGGTTGCTATAAATCTAATGAAGCAATCATCAACAGCACGCAGCCGCTGAGGACAATCCAGCGACTTATACGGTCCTTGAGCGCGTACACCAACGGATCGTCATGCATTTCGCTCCTGCCGGCCCGCAGCCACAGACGGCTTACCCAGTACAGCAACAGCGGACAAAGCAACCAAATCGCCTCGGGCGTTTTATAAAGAAGGTGAACGTCGCTACTGTTGATATATAACGCCAGCACGAGCACGGACAGGTAACCGCTGGCGATACCGAGACTCTGAAGCACTGAAATGTCCGTGACTTCATACCCTCTTCCGGCCACTTGCATGCGGTTGGCTTCCTTCAACGCCAACAACTCCGTGTAGCGCTTGACCAATGCCAGGCTGAGAAAAAGAAATATCGAAAACGCCAACAACCAGACCGATGGAACAATTCCCGTGACCGCCGACCCCGCAAAAATTCGCACGGTATACAGCCCAGCGAGGACCAGCACATCCACGAGAATTTTTCGCTTCAACCACAGCGAATAGTTGAGAGTTATCGCGACATACCCGAGCAGTATCAACGCAAAGTCAAACGACAACCAAAATGCCAATGCGAAGGCGACGCCCAACAATACCGAGACCAGCACCGCCCCAGTCTTCACGGAGATATCTCCGGCAGGCAAGGGCCGCAAACGCTTGCGCGGATGAACGCGATCCGACGATAGATCGAACAAATCATTGAGCAAGTACGTGGCTGAGGCACAGAGTCCAAAGGCGATGAACGCCCCGACGCTTAACGCCAACATGCGCAGATCCATATACTTGTGCGCCACCAACAGCGGCACGAATATCAATACGTTTTTCAACCATTGATGAACCCGCATGGCACGCGCCCACGTCCGGATAGGTCGACGACGCGAGATAAAAGTTTTTTCCAGATCGATTATCGTGCACGCGCTTTTTTTGACGCCGCGCTCCGGGTCGACCAATATCCCGCGTCGCGCCGTGCTCAGGACTTTCAGATCGGCCTTTCCGTTGCCCGCGTAATCGAATCCACCCGTACCAAAACGCGCTACTAGGGCATCGCGTTTCTCGCTGCCCGATAGATTGCATTGCGAATTACTGGCAATCACTTCGTCGAACAGATCAAGGTGCTCGGCGATCTGATGGGCATAATGTTCGTGAGTCGCGGTTGCCAGAACCAGACGTCGCCCACGCGTGCGCTCCACCCGCAAGAAATCGACGAATACCTTATTGTAAGGAAGGAGTCGACAATCAATCTCCGCCAACTGCGCCAGCCGATGTTTTAAGTAGGCCTTACCTCGCAGCAGCCAAATGGGGACCAACCAGAACACCCATATGTTTTTCTTGAGAGCACCGAAAAAGGATTCGACTAAAATGTCAGATCGGACAAGAGTGCCATCCAAGTCGACACAAAGTGGCGCGCTAGGGTGGTGTGTCGGTTGGTGCTGCGGGACGCGATTCTCTCCTGAACTTGTGGCATAGGACATTTTCATACTTCCCCCTAATTTCTAAACTGTTATCGTTTCCTCACTTTCCTGCGAGGATGATGATCATGCCGACGCCGTTTGCTGTTAAATCTCGTCGGTCGATCCAGCCTAACAAATTATTCCCGACATACGTATACGTATGGTTCACTCAAAAGAGGATCAACAACTATTTTGCGCACACGAAGGTGACAGACTTATGTGATCATCGGCGAATGTTGGAAAGTCTCCAGTAAGCGCAAGACGATAGACATCTACACGAGTGTGGGGAGAATTTTTAGAAAGTCTGCTAGTGAACAAGGGGAAAGCATTCGGCAGATTCGGAACCAGGCTGCCGAATTGTCCGTTGTTTTTTAAGTCGATCGTGTCGCCACCTTACGGCTGGCAACGTACGCGCCGAACACGATCAACGTACCGCCGATCCAATCTTGTGTCGTCATGACCTCGTCGGTGAGCAATCGCTGTGTGATCGCGCCCGTGACTAGCTCCATCAGCGCCAATACTTGCGAGCGATGCACCGGCAGGTGAGTGATGCCGTACTGCACCAACAACGTCATCACCAAGATACCGCCGATGCCAAGTGCGGCGGCACCGGCCAACACCGGCAGTGCTACCGTCGACCAAGGGAGAGCGGAATAAACAATCATTGCCGACGCGATCAGTGGCACGCCGATGCAGGTGCACAGCAGCTTGGTGCTTTGAGGAACGTCTTGACCCTTGCGCATCACTACCGTCGCCACCGCATACGTCAGCCCCGAGCTGAGCGCCATCCACTCCGCATGCGATCGTGGCCAAGGCGCGCCAAGCGCCGGATTCCACAGCATCACCAGCGCACCCAGCATGGCGAGCCCCAAACTTGCAATGGCGACGCGACCCAGCCGTTCCTTCAACAATAACCAGGCGAGCACGCTGGCCCAGAGCGGCGACAAATAAACCAGCAGCGACACGCGCAGAATATTTCCATCGAGCATCGCCTGGATGTAGGCGACGTTGGTCCATCCGATCGACAACGTCAGCAGTATCAGTAACAGCGGGTGGCGCATAAACGCGCGCCATGCCGGCAACGTATACGGCAGGCTGATGATAAGAGCGCTCAGATACAACGTCATCGCCAACCACAGTCCATGCAGGCCGCGGGCTTCAAGCAGGCGCATCGGGTACCAAGCGATACCCCACATAATCACGCCGAGGAGCATGCTCAGCGCCGGATACGGCAGGTGTGCCGCCGGCGCCGAGAACGCCGCCGGTTTGGCTATTTTCGAGGACGATGTCATGGCGATGTCGTTCGCGTTGTTCTTCATTAAGAGTGGGCACCGGCCGGTCGTACGCGGCGCATGCCCGACCGGGCAACTATTCGTTAATGCGCAAGCTACTCGTATTGCTAAACCTGGAAAAGCCAGCAAAAATGTTGTATTGCCTATAACAATTCGTTATGACCAAACGCCGCCTTCCGCCCGTCAGCAGCCTCGTGCCCTTCGATGTCGCCGCCCGCCTTGGCAGCATGTCGGCAGCCGCGCGCGAGCTCGGCATCAGTCAGCCGGCGATCAGTCGCCACTTGCGCCAGCTCGAAGCCGATCTCGGCCAAACGCTGTTCGAGCGCAGCAGCCGCGGGCTGTCATTGACGGCGGCCGGGCGCGATTACCGCGACGCGGTGCGCCTGGGGCTGGATCACATCGCGCGCGCGACCGCAGCGCTGCGCGCGCACGCCAATGACCAATCGCTCAACATCTCGAGTTGCACCGGCTTCGCGCAGCAGTGGTTGATGCCACGCCTGAGTCGGCTGCGCAGCGCCTATCCAAAATTATTTTTTCGCTTGATCACCAACGAGTGCGACGACGATCGCGATATCGCCGAGAGCGATATCGTCATTCGTTTCGGCACCGGCCACTGGCCGGGATTGCATGCCCGACAACTCTTCGCCGAGGAAGTGTTTCCGGTATGTAGCAACGGCTATCTGACGGAACATCCGTCGCTACGCCGCGCGCAGCTGCGTCCGCGCGATTTGTTGGCGGAACACTTGCTGCATCTTGATGAGGTAAGCGATCGCTGGTTGACCTGGCATAGCTGGCTGCAAGCGCATCAGGTGACGACGCCGCCGCCGAAGCCGCGCGTTTTCTACTCCAGTTATCCGTTGCTGTTGCAATCGGCGCTTGCCGGCGAAGGCATCGCGCTCGGTTGGCGCGGCTTAGTCGACCCGATGTTGGAAAGCGGCAGTCTGGTTCAGCTATTGCCGAGCTTGCGCCGGGAACAACACGGTTACTTCTTATGCGTGCATGAAGATCGAACGACGGAGAAGTTGCTGCGCAAGGTGACAGATTGGATCGTCCAGGAAGCAACACGCCCGGCTCAACGAAAGTCGGGGCGGCGGTAAATGTAAGATTAGGGGTACGGTTCCGTGCGCTGACTTAATATGATGCCGTGCTTACCCTAATGGCCGACCGCTTCAGGTCGGCCGTTTCCTCGTTAGACTTCCACTACCAGCGGCTTCGGCAAACGCATCCGACGAACATCAACCCAAAAACAACAACATCAATCCTATAAAGCCGGTTTCATTGCCGGCGTCATGTGATCAACGATGTACCGGCATTACTCATTCGGCTTTGGGATTTTCAGCACAATACTCCCCGGGCCAACTGGCGGCACGTTCGTGAACTCAACATCTCGTCCCACGTCGATTTGGCCGCTCGTCGTCATGTTCCAGCGGATTCCAGCACCCCCCACGAAGTCGACCACATCACTTTCACCAACGTAGTGGTTATCGAAGTTCCGATAGAGACGCACGAAGCCGGGCGACCGCATACCGACATGGCGCAGGTACTGCAGCAAGCTGGGCCGGTAGAACTCCAGACGATAAGTCAAATCGGGGCTAACCTCGACCGAGTCGATGTGCGCTCGCGGATAGAAAAGTAGTGCAGCGATGGCGAGAAAACATATGACCAACAACTTGGCCTTATGCTTGGCCACGATGGTAAGCATTGTCCGTAGATCGTCCATAACTAGACTTCCAGCACCAACGGTGTCGGTAGACGCTCGCGCAGCACGTCTGAATAAATAACAAAATCCCCGCCGCGGCCATACTTCTCTCGATAGCGACGGAAGTCGTCATTCTGCACGGCGTACACACGATCCGCTGGGACCTCGTCTTTGTCGGCATACAATTCATCGATCTCGACGTCCCAACGTAATTGCACGCCACGCTGGGCGCCTTGGAATCCCCAGAAGCCGAGCGGTTGTGACATTAGATCGCTGTCGAGAATCTTGCCTGGCTGCGAGAGATCACCGAAGCGTCGCGCCGGCTTTGAGGGGTCAAATCGAGGGGTGGCGTTGATGAGGTAGCTTTTCAGTTCTCCTAGACCGGCCGGCGTTCGCCAATCGGACAGAAGATTTTAATAGGCGGTGCGTACACGAGAAAAGCGCAGCGCCCACCGCATCGTGACAAGGCGCTCGTCTAATTGGAAGGACGAGAGATTGCGCGAATCCTCTCTTCCCAGCTTCACTCGATCCGTCATCGTATATGCCGGATGGGCGAACCATCGCCGCATCACTCTTGCGGCAACTGTCCAACCGAGCCGCCTATCCATTACGTCGGGAATATCGGTGATGCGGAAAAGTCTAACCTTCTCGGGTTTTTCTTCTTTGACGGCGGTCGACGAACTGGTAGACATCGCAAAAATCCCTTTTTGTCGTTATGGTGTAGCGCGGTATTCTGCCTGGTTCTGCGCCTTTTTTGGTAGCGGTTTTTATGAACGAAAGTGCCGTTTCATTTATTCCGGCGGCATGATTCGTAGTCGCATAATCTGGCTCCCCTCACTATACGCAGTAACTTTCCCGGCGATCCCTAGTAGCGCTAAGCGCTAGATGCCGCACGCGCCGTCGCAATAAATAAACATCATCGTGCGTGGTGCGCGGTGCGCGCTTTTTGCGCACCACGCATATGCGGCACGGAATATCAGACGCGCCGACAGCGGTGTCTATGAGCAACGTCAGTGCCTTTCGACTCTCGAGACATTACTCTCGGTTCGACGTTCTTTGTAAGCGTCTGAATTCGACCCAATTCAGACACTCCGTGCAGTAGTGGTAATTGTAGAGTGGGCGTAATCTATGCGAGTCCGGTAATATTCTGATGTCCCACTATCGGCGTGCAATCACATCGGCAGCGACTTACTGATGGCGGAAGAGAGCTGACCACCATGTCATTGGAAGATCAAATCGCTCAAACTGTAGTCCCCACCCTGTTTACCCGACTCTGTAATACCGTATTCGCAGCCGAGTACGGCCATGACTACCAACCGATCGATGGTACACGAGGAGATGGGGGAAACGACGGATGGTTGAATTCGGAGCGAAGGATTTTTGCGATTTTTTGTCCACTGAAGCCTGAGCGAAAAAAGGACACCGACTACCTCAACAAGGCATATGCTGATCTCAAAAAGGCGGCGCTTCTTCGCACTAACGGCCGTTTCCCTGTAGAGCGCTGGACGTTCGTCACGCCACGGAAATTATCCAACGATGTGATATCCGCGATTCGAGCTCGCGGAGAAAAGCTGCGTATTGAAGCAAATCATATCGAATCCACACATTTGAGCGTGCTCTTCCTCCGACACCCCGAGCTGACACAGGAGTTCCCCGATTATCACGTGTCTCAACTCGAGGAACGTCTGAAACAAACTCTGGAGATGCTAGGCAGTACAACGAATCGAGCTGAGGCTGGTGTTGCATTTGGCGATGGTGCGCGAGACAACATTGTCATTTTCAATGACCCCGACACCATTCTGGCGGCGATGCAACAGGGTGGCGTCGAAGCAAGAGAACTTCGCGAGCAACTGGGCGTTACTGATCAGGCGTTGGCAGCTTTCTTCGCTATCCTTCAGCGTGAGCATGTCTCGCGAGAAAAGTTACCCGAAACCTTGACGCAGATCGCTAAGCGGCATAACGGGCTGCTTTCCCGGGTTGCCGCTCTCGAGGGCGACGATGCAGATAGCCAGGCACATCTCGAATCAGTTCGCGAAACAATTCATCAAGGACGTTACGAGCAGGCAGAAACCATGCTCGCTGACTATGACAGGACTGAGGCCGAGGCTGAAGCACGCGCAGCGCAAACCCTCGCACAGCGCCGTCTCAACCGCGCTGCTGCGCGCGCATTGCGGGGCATTGCGAGCTTGACGCAATTACATTATCGGGATGCCGTCGACCACTTCAGGAGCGCTAGCGCATTGGTACCTGACGGATTTCCGGACAGATTGGGCGAGTACCTGCTGCAGCAGGCCTACTCTTTAGTGCTTTATGGTGACCGGCAAGTTGGCAACGATGCACTGACACAAGCAATCAGCGTGTTTCAGCAAGCACTTGAACTCCTCAGCCGTGAGCGAGTACCGGTTCAGTGGGCGATGATACAGAACGACTTAGGAAACGTTCTTTGTACTCTCGGTGAACGCGAACGTGACACTGCTAACCTCGAAGCAGCAGTGACGGTCTATCGATTGGCATTGCAAGTGTATACCCGCGAGCACGTCCCGCTTGATTGGGCGATGACCCAGAACAATTTAGGCAACGCTCTTAAAACACTCGGTCAACGTGAACGTGACACTGCTAACCTCGAAGCAGCAGTGGCGGCCTATCGATTGGCATTGGAGGAGCGTACTCGTGAGCGCGTGCCGCTCGCTTGGGCGATGACCCAGAACAACCTAGGCAACGCTCTTATGGCACTCGGTCAACGCGAACGCGGCACTGCCAACCTCAGAGCAGCAATGGCTGCCTATCAACTGGCACTGCAGGAATACACTCGGGAGATGGTACCGCTCCAATGGGCGGAGACACAGAACAATCTGGGGAATGTTCTTTGCGCCCTCGGCGAACGCGAAAATGACATTGCCAACCCCGAAGCAGCAGTATCGGCCTATCGATTGGCATTGGAGGTGTGTACCCGTGAGCGGGTGCCGCGCCGGTGGGCAACGACCCAGAGCAACCTAGGCAACGCTCTTTTGGTGCTCGGTCAACACGAACGCGGCACTACCAACCTCCATGCAGCAGTGACGGCCTGTCAACAGGCATTGGAGGAACTTACCCGCGAGCAGGCCCCACTTGAGTGGGCAAGGACCCAAAACAATTTGGGAAATGCGCTATATGCGCTTGGAGTTCGCACTGCAAACCGTGGTGCGCTGGAGAATGCGCGTGTAGCTGTACAAAACGCAAGGCAAGTTTACGTCGCGGATGCTGGCTATACGCAGTACTTAGAGGATTTCGATAGAAGACTGCGCTCGATTGACGGTGCCTTAGAAAACATAAGAACAAATATCACGCAATAGTGATGGGCATGCATTATTTTGGAACAATGTGCGGACATCCGCTTCTTGCCGATTGCGGTCATCGCAATGTTCATAGAAATTGATTTAGTCAGTCGTCGCCAAGCAGACAACCCCTCGGCATTAGAAACCTCGGTGACAGATATATTTTCCATTGGCCCACTTAGCGCACGAATCTTGTTAGATCGTGTCTCTCTCCTCTACAACCGTTACGTAGCCAACAGTTGTGACTGCAGCAGTGGAAACCAACCGCCGCACCAGAAATTCGCGTTCAGGCGGTAAAGCTCGCTGTCCGCTAAATACCCTTCCATCAGACTCTATCTATCGCTCATCGGGCGTCGGGCATCGTTTGCTGTGGAGGTAAGTTACGGTGACTACTTCTAAAAATATCCAAGAAGCGCCAAGCGAATGCGCTTCGATACCAAGAAAACATTCAACGGGAGAATAACCATGACTTGCCCCAACATTGGGTTGCGCAACACGAGCGGAGACTACCGCGCGTTGCGTTATGGTAGCTTTAGGTCATTGCTTGCGGTGGCGGCGGTCACGCTGATGGTCGTCGGTTGCGGCGGTGGCGGTGGAGACAGCAACGAGTCGTCGCCAGATCCGAACACGCCGCCAATCGCCGACACCGCGTCGCCGTCGACACCGAGCAATCTCGCGGCGAGCGCCGGCTCGGCGAACCAAATCAATCTCTCCTGGACCGGATCGACCGATGACATCGGTGTCAGCGGCTATCGGCTGGAGCGCTGCCAAGGAGCTAGCTGCACGAACTTTACGCAAGTCGCTACTCCTTCTGGAGCGAATCACAGCGACACCGGGCTGTCGGCATCGACGATGTATCGCTATCGCCTGCGCGCGGCAGATGCGGCGGGGAATCTGTCGGAATATTCAGCAGTGGCGTCGGCGACGACGTCGGCGGCGGGATCGCTCGCGATCGGAACGTTGATCCACGATGGCCCGGCAACACCGGAACAAGTTTCGCTTTTCCTGCCGGTCACCGGGAGTCTTCCGAAAACAGCGGTTGCCAACGTTCGCTACAAACCGACCAGCGCTTCGGCGTGGATCAGCGGGCATCCGCTCTACCGTATCCGCCCCGATCTTTCGGAAACGCCACCGTCGGGGACCGTTCCAGACGCATTCGCCTGGCCGATCATCGATCTTCAGCCAAGCACGTCCTATGACGTCGAAGTGACCGTAACGAGCGACGGTGTGAGCGATGTGCGCACTGGCACCTTCATGACACGCACGTTGCCGGCTGCCGCTGGAACGCCCAACAAAACGATCGCCGCTGGGGCGTCGAGCGCGAACCTGCAAACCGCCTTCAACAATCTTAATCCCGGCGATGTGCTCGAGATCAAGAACGGTACCTACACCGTCAGCGGTCTACAGCTCAACCGCAGTGGGACGGCGACTAATCCGATCTACCTTCGTGGCGAATCGCGAAACGGTGTCATCCTTTCCGCCAATTCCGGTCGCGTTCTGCAAGTGTTAGCCGCGAATTACGTCATTATCGAAAACATGACGTTCCAGGGGTCGGGCGTCGATTCGGGCACCGCCGCCAGCTCGACCGGGATCCAGTTCTGGGATGGCGCGCCGTCGCAGACGCAGGTGACCGTGCGCAACCTCACCATGAACGGCGTCGATATCGCGATCAAGTCGTACGCTCCACTTAGCCAATTCATGGCCTACGACAATACGTTCAACGGAAACAACACCTGGACGGCGCCGCTCATTACGACGAATGCCACATGGAACGATGACGGTATCTGCATTCCCGGCTTCGGCAATGTCGCGTTCAACAATACGCTCAAGGGGTTCGGCGATACGTTCGCGTATACCGTGTCCGGCGCGCAGACGATCGGCGTTCACTTCTACCGCAATGAAGTGCGCAACTCGGGCGATGATTTACTCGAGGCCGACTACGCGATGCGCAATCTGACGTTATACGACAACCGTAGCCACAATTCGGCGACGTTCCTGTCACTCGATCCGCTGTACGGCGGTCCGCTCCTGGCCGCGCGCAACATCGCAATCAACACGCAACGCAGTCCGGGTAAATTCAACAGCACGGACTCCGGCCATTTTCTCTACAACAACACGATCGTCAGAACCAACGGCTCCGGCGCGCATGTTGGATGGGGCTGGGTGCAGTTCAACAACGGCAGCCAGAAGTCCTGGGGATTCCGCAATAACGTTTTCGTCTATCGCGGTAGCGGAAAACTGTTCGGGTTCGAACCGGGCGGCAACGATCCGATCGATTTCACGCACAACTCATGGTTCCCCGATGGGGCGATTTGGTGGACCTCGTCCGGCGGAAGTTTCGCGACGCTGGCGCAGACCTACAGCGGTCTGCCGGCGACCTCGCCGGTTTTCGGCACCGCCACGAAGCGTCACGAACAGGACAACATCACCGTGAGCAACCCGTGGACCGATACCGTTACGCTCGGCGCGGATTACCTAACGGAAATCACGGCGACCTATACACCGACACCGGCAGCTGGGACCAGCATCAAGAATACGGGTGCGCCGATCGCCAACATCACCGACGGTTACAGCGGCAATGCACCTGACCGCGGAGCAATCATCGCCGGACGTTCGGCGCCTCGTTATGGCGATCGCTCTGCCGGCGGTGGCGCGACTCCTTAATCGGGCACTATCAAGATATCGCCCATAGTTAGGATGTAGAACAAAGGGCCGAGTGATTTAAATTTGAGCAGTCATACCGCTGCCAATTTTTAAATTACTCCGGCCCGAATGGCGCTTAGCTTAAGGAGGCCGCGATTGTTAGGATGGGCGTAGCCCATCCTACATGGCTTATTCAGGACTTCCTTACTCTACCGCCATCTTCTTATTTAAGACCTGGCGATCGAGCTTGGCCCTTTAATCTTTAATTCACAAACAGCCGACACCGCACATGGCGACATAGTGAGTCGCGATCTGTGGCTGCGTAAGCTCGCTTTTGTAGATCGCCACTTTGCCGATGGCGCCCAAAAAAAACGAATGTCTATCGCGCGTGCCAATACGCAGAGGTTCGGTGCCGTTGCCCGGGACCACATCGTATTGGTTAAGCGCGGTGGTATCCCGCAGCACGCCATTCTTATAAATCTTTACGTAACCGGTGGGATAAGTCGGCGAGGTATTCGTCATATTGATGACCATCGTCACATGGATCCATTGGCCAACTTTGATGGGGTCCTCGAAATACGAACCTGAACCGAGGCCGCCGTTCAAATTGAAGGCATAACCGGAAATACGATTGGCACGCTCGCCGTTCGAGTCGGAGTACATACGCAATGCGTATTCCTGCTGGCTACTGGTTCCTTTACCCAACCAATGAACGTAGCCCGACCCCTCTAGCACCGTGAACGGCAACGCATCGGCACGCATCCATGCCTCGATTGTCAGGACACCCGTCGTCGGCACCGACAACGCGTCCGCATCGGCAACTTCTAGATATTGGGTCGAACCATCGAAGTCGGCGGCAAAATCGCCATTCGGTAAAGTCGTCGCCGTCGGACGACTCCCGACGGGAAAATATGTGCCGGTCCTGCCGTGTCCCGAGACGTCGCCCTCACCGCCGGAACAGGGCGCCGCCATCGTCAGAAACAAAACCGGATGGTTAGCGAGCACCGCGTTGTCGTAGCTCGATGCAACAGCGGAACGAATCCCGACGATGAACCCGACCGCCAACAACATTAGTACTGAATAGTGAATTCCCTGCTTCATCGCTTTTCTCTTCTTGGAAGGACCGAAAAATGGGCAAAGCCCAGAAAGGCGAAAGGTTAGCAGGTTTATTTTTTGCTAGTCCGAAGCTAACGAAATAACTACGATTAACGGCGCCAGGCTGAACTAGCCCCAGCCCCACAAACACCCAGTTAAGGCCAACTCGCTGTTCTTCATATACGACGCTTTCCCCCGTCGTCTACACTTAAAACACTTAAATCCAAGCTGATTGCTAGGCACCGCTATTTCTGCCGCTATCGGTGTTTCACGGTGTGCTTCTACGAAAATTGGCCGGTATATCCGCTCAGGCCGGTCCACGAGTCCAGTAGATGTTTCCATGTATGGGGTTAGGAGATGGCTATGTCTCATGCATTTACCGTTAAGGCGGCGTTGGCGCTTGCGATATTGATGCCTGCTGCAAAAACGCTGGCGGACTGCGCATTCATGATGGCACCGCCGTGTGACCCGCCGACGCTGGTTCTGCCGCCCGACAACGGAATAAATACCGCGAGGACGGCGCTAGGCAAAGCGTTATTTTTCGATCCGCGTCTATCGGGCTCGCGCTGGATCAGTTGCGCGACTTGTCATAATCCGGCGCTTGGGTGGTCCGACGGGTTGGAGACCGGGCTTGGTCAGGGCATGAACAAACTACGGCGGGCAACGCCGACGCTGTTTAACGTCGCCTATAGCAGAACGTTCATGTGGGATGGGCGTAATGTGTCGCTAGAAGATCAGGCACTGGGACCGATCACGAACCAGCATGAGATGAACATGGACGTGGGACAATTACTGCAACGCGTGTCGGCGATTCCAGGTTATCGCGAAATGTTCGACAGCGCTTATCCCGGCGAGGGCATTACCCCGAAGACCATCGCCAAGGCCATCGCCAGCTTCGAGCGCACGATTGTTTCCACAAACACACCGTTTGATCGTTGGCGCAGTGGCGATAAACGCGCAGTGAGCGAAGCGGCCAAGCGCGGCTTCGAGTTGTTCCGCGGTAAGGGCAAGTGCAGCGCTTGTCATCAGGGTTACAACTTCACCGACGACGGATTTCACAACATCGGCCTGCAGACACCCTCCGGCATGTCACCGGACGAGGGCCGCTATGCGCAACGCAAAGTAAAGAGCATGCAAGGCGCCTTCAAGACACCAACGCTCCGCGAGGTGGCGTGGACCGCGCCGTACATGCACAACGGGATCTACCGGACGCTGGAACAGGTCGTCGATCACTACAATCGTGGCGGCGATGTGAAGGACAATCTCGATCCCACCATATTCCCGTTGAACTTGACCGCGCCGGAAAAAGCCGACTTGATCGAATTCATGAAGAGCCTATCCAGCGGCTCCGGCGATGTCGCGATTCCGCGCTTGCCGCAATAGGAGAGAGCCAATGCGCGCTAACTATTTAGTCGGAGTGTTTGGGGCGTTGCTGATAACCAATGCACTGGCGGCCGAATACGAGATCACGCAAAAAGACCGAACGTTTAGCGTGGTGCGTCTTCAGATCAAGGTCGGCGACACCGTCAGTTTTAAAAACGACGATCCTTATTTCCATAACGTGTATTCGCTCTCCGATACCAAAACCTTCGACCTCGGATCGTACTCACAAGGGCAATCCAAGAAAGTGGTTTTCGATCAACCGGGCACGGTCGAGATCGAATGCGCGATCCATCCTTATATGAAGTTGACGGTTCAAGTCGACAAATGATTCTGGCGCGAATATGCCTTGGCGTTTTTGTCGCTACTGCCGCGATCGCCGCAAGCGGCGCCGGAGAGAGTCGCCAAGAAGAGTTGGCCGACGTGCGCGGCTCGATTGTATTTCGCACGTACTGTGTGTTGTGTCACGGTCCGCATGCAGATGGCGAAGGTCGGGCCGCGAAAAATCTCATGCCACCACCCGCCAATCTGACCGTCAGTGCCGCCTCTGACGAATATAAAGAGAGAATCATTCGCAACGGTGGTGCGGCTGTGGAACGCTCACCGTTCATGCCGCCCTGGGGTCAAGAGTTGACGGACGAGCAGATCCACGACGTTATTGCCTATCTGCGTGTCATCAACATAAATCATCGCCCGGTTATGAGCGCGCCAGCGCCGAAGTAGAGCAGCACGACCGCAGGTAAATCGGGGTCAGACTGGACTTCCCCCCTCTTACTGGACACCTTGTTAAGGTACACGTCAACAACTAGAGGGAGTCCCATGAGACCCGAATGGCACTTACTTAAGCAAGAGCCGAAGCAGGCCGGGGTGGGGGTGGGTTTTTTGCAGTAGCGACCACAACCCACCCCCATCCTGTCCTTCCCCCTGAAGGGGAAGGAACCTGCTAATAAGTTCGGGGCAGGTCAGTTTAGTAACATAGTCGAGTTAAGTAAGTGCCATTCCCATGAGACCCCTTTAATCTCTTAGTCTCTCCATTGCGCCCACAACTGGGGGCGCATACAAGCCGATACTGAAAAGCCCCGTTTGCGCATTAATTATATTTGCCGGAACTGCCGCCTAAGCTATAGCGGCCCGCTCCCAGCAATATAATGGCGATCGCGCTACTCAGAAAAAATCCTTCAAGATCCAATGCCCATCCGCCGTATTGGTTAAGCTTCAGCAAATCGCCGGTATGTTCCAGCAAAATTGCAACGATCATATTGGTAGCGACAAGCGCCGCCGCCGCTCGCGACCATACACCTAGCAATACTAGAATCGGAGCGATCACTTCGCCGACATAGACCAAATACGCGAAAATTTGCGGCACACCGACATGGGCCAGCGCCGATGCGATAAAACTGGGACCGCTAATTAATTTCGCTACTCCATAAAATAAAATCAGAACCGCCAACGTGATGCGTAGAGTTAATTTTCCTAGGTCGTCGGTGTTGTGCATATCGATTCCTCTTAGGTTTGTGGGTATGGCAAAATTGAATGGTTGGTTTAAACGTGCCAGTCGGGACGTTTCTGTTTTTTGCAGTTGTCGGTTTGATAGTCGCCCAATCGCTGCGGCAAACACATGCGAGAGATGCGCGGCGTCGGTGAACCCGTACTCGTGAGCAATCCAAGTGATGGTTCGGCGGCTACACAAAATCTCGACCGCGACTCGCGGTAGCCGCACGCCTGCTAGTAGTTGCATGAACGAGGTCCCAGCACTACGGCAACGGTGTGCGCGTCGACGATGTTCAACAAGAACATCCGGTACGGATCGCTTCCGCCTTCGGGCCAGGACACCATGGGCGACGAGCGCACGCCGTCGTGCGCCGGCCCGAAACGCAAGCCGCGAAACCCGACGACGCAACCGAGATAGGCAAACAGACCGGCGACTATGCCGGAAGAACAGGCGCCATGTAGCGCTGACAGGCCAGATGCTCGAGGGCGCTCGATACTGACGATACCTGGCGCGTCGAGCCGCAGGACAATAGGCGCCGCCCCGCTACCTGCAGCAGGAGAACGATTCCAATGCCTGATGAATCCCGACACGTCCGCGGCATTTCGTAACGATCGCGAGATCGGTCGCAGAGATCGGTGAGACGGCACGAGGCCGGCGACGCGCATCAATGACACCGGCATCCCCTACGAAGCGGCTCACAACTGGACCGCGCGACATCGATTGCCATACTCCGCTCCCAAGGCGCCTAACGTTTTGTCGGGGGCAACGTAAACGACAAACTTCCGCGTGGATATTGTATAAAATAATCATGACGCTTATATAGGGCTAATCCTGTCGGACTAGCTCGATCGGCAACGCGATATTGACGGACCATGAAATACTTAATCGTCGACGACCATCCGATCGTGCTCAATGCGCTACAGACAGAATTGGGCGCCGGCAACGAATGTCTGTTGGCTAATTCGTTGGGCGTGAGCATGAAGCTGATCGAGCGCCATCGCGATATCGACTTGATCATCTTGGACTTGGATCTTCCCGACAGTCACGGCACTGAGGCGCTGCTGCGATTACGCGGCGCGGCGCCTACCGTGCCGATATTGGTTCTTTCCGCGAGCAACGATCGTGAGGAGATCCGGCAAGTGTTGGACCTTGGTGCCTGCGGCTTCGTGCCGAAGACCACCGCCATCTCGGTGCTGCGGCACGCGATTCAACTGGTCTTGGCGGGCGGAACTTACTGGCCGACGGAAATCGTACGGCTTGATCGCCGCACAACCGAACCGGCGCGCGCCCACGGCAACCTCGGCGACAAGCTCACGCCGCGGGAGACGGAAATACTGCCGCTGATCGTGCTTGGGCTTTCCAACAAAGAGATTGCCGCCCGTCTCGCTCTTTCCGGAAACACCGTCCGGGTTCACGTCGCGCACATTCTAAAAAAAATGGGCGTGGCCAATCGCACACAGGCCGCGGCGAAACTGCTGTTGCCTCCTACCTAGTCGGACACCGTCGATATGCGCTACAGCGCGTCGCTCGAGTCGTTACTGCAAAATCTAGCGTCGCCGGCCGCGCGCCAAGAAATCACCGACGCGGTGCAAGTGGAGATCGTTCGCCAGAATACTCAACAGCTGTGGCTTGTGATCGTGCCGCAATTGCTGAGCGAGCTGCTGTTGGTATGGCTGGCGTGGGACTACGCCGATCGGCGTCATTTACTTCTGTGGTACGGCACCTACGTGCTGCTGCATCACCCGCTGGAGCTCTGGTTGCTGTTGAGCGCGCGCCGGCGCGAGGGTCAGCGGGCAGTGAGCCGGAAATGGATCTATGTCCTGCGCATCACCGGTTTCGGCACCGCGCTGTTTTGGAGTTACGCCTATTGGGCGTTTGGTTTCGGTGGTCCGCACGAGACGCTGTTTTTCGTGCTGACGTTCGGCTACGTCGTTCTGCTGACACAGTATTCCATCTCCGGGTTGGACATCCTCGACTCCTGCCTCGTTTCTCTGCCGATCTATCTAACGCTCGCGGCGACACATCTCAGCCGCAGTACGCCTAACGATTTCGCGTTGGTCGGCATGGTAGTACTGGCGTGTGGCACGGCGTTGTCGCTGATCCTGCAACAAGGCGGGCAAGTATTTGAGGCATTGGCCACGCGCTTCGTGGTTGAAAAGCTGGCGCAGGAGCTTCGCGAAAAAAACGTCGAGGTCACGCGCGCCAAGCAAGCGGTGGAGATGGCGAGCGTGGCGAAATCACGGTTCTTCGCCGCCGCCAGTCACGATCTGCGGCAACCGCTACACGCCTTGGCGTTGCTACTCGGCTCGCTGCGGCTGAACGTAACGCAAAAAAAAGTATCGCCGACGTTGCAGCAGATGGAGACAGCGCTCGAATCTTTAGAGTCGCTGTTCGACAACGTGCTCGATGTCACGCAGCTCGAGAGCGGGAAAGTCGAAGTCAACATCGAGCCGGTATCGGTGGCGGCGCTGTTCGAAAAGCTCGCGCACGAATTCAAACCGTTGACGGACGCCAAAGACCTGACGTTCCAAGTTCGCCCGTCGCATGCGCTAGTGCAGACCGATCGCTTGTCGATCGAACGAATATTGCGCAACCTGCTGGCGAACGCGATCAAGTACACCGATCGCGGCGGCATCCTGCTCGGCTGTCGCCGGTCGCGCGCGACCGGGATGGCGACGATACAAGTTTTCGATACCGGCATCGGCATCGTCGACGCCGAGCTCAACTATATCTTCGAAGATTTCTACCAGGTGCCGTTACCGACTAGCACCGCTCGCAAACCCCGCAAGGGCGTCGGACTCGGGCTCGGCATCGTGGCGCGCCTCGCCAAGCGGCTCGATCATCCGGTCACTGTGCGCTCCTCGCCCGGTCGCGGCAGCCGGTTCGAATTGCGCATTCCTTATTTAGGTGACGAGCCGCGCACCACCGTCGTCACGACCGTGGATACGGTGTTGCCGTTTTCACTGGCGGGTCGCTCGATTCTGGTCGTCGATGACGATGAGACCGTCGTACAGGCCCTGACGACGTTGCTGCGCGATTGGCGCGCCGAGGTGGTCAGCGCCACCTCGCCGGCGGCGCTCGATCAGATTCACCGAACAATGACCAGCGCACCCGATTTCGTCATCGCCGACTTTCAGTTCGAGCCGATGCTCGACGGCGAGGGAATTATTCAACGCGTGCGCGCCCGCTTCCAGACCACGATCCCGGCCGCTATCATGACCGGCAATGTCGCGCTCGTGCCCGAGCGCCTCACGCAGATGCCGCGAACGTATATTTTTGCCAAACCGGTCAGTCCGGCGAAACTACGCGCGCTGCTTCACTTCAACTTGCTCGGCGGCCAGGCCGGCGACAACTAACGGGGTCCTTATCAGCTTATACTCACGGGAAGAATAAAAAGAATAAAGGGGAAGGGACCTGCTAATAAGTTCGTCATTCCCGCGAAAGCGGGGATCCATGCCGGGCTAAACAACGTCGGATATGCCGTATGGATTCCCGCCGGCGCGGGAATGACAGCTGTTTCTTGGTACGCACGGCTTAAAGCAGTGCCATTGGGTAGCGTCCCCTTTATTCTTGTTATCCGCTCTTTTATCCGTTTGGCGTTTTCGTCGCTACTGCCGCGATCGCCGCGCTTACTCCATCAGCTAACCACCTTGCGCGACTCATTGCGGCGCAAGGTGGGCCGACCTTCGCCTAGCTGGCTTGCGCCGGACGATAGTCTTTGTTGCGTTCTTCAAATTCCTTGATTTGCTTCTCGGTTTCATCCTTGCCGATGCTGTAGGTTGATTCGAGGGTTCCGGCTAACTGTTCGCGCTTACCGGCGATACTGTCGAGCTGGGCGTCGGTGAGCTTGTCCCATCGTTTTTGAATGACAGTTCTGAATTGCTTCCAATCAGTTTGCACGGCGTTCCAGTTCATTTTGTTCTCCTAGGGTTAAATCGACACGCGACATGGCGCGACAAAGATTCCGTAATATCTGAAATCCCGGTTGCCATAGGTTGCCGACACGATCTTGCCGCGTCGGTGCGCTAGCGCGCATAGCGCAATTCGTACGGGCATAAAGATAAGTGGGAACTTCAGAGGCGTAGAGGCGCGAAAACTGCTCAAAGGGGGCGGATTCGTACCATTTATTACTGAGGTCCTTCGCCTCATCCGTTAGGGGAAACTTTCCAATGCAACACGAGCGCCTCCTCTGACGGCAAGATGCTCGTTAGCGTCGTTAAGTATGGCTGTCAGTGTTGCTTTTAAACGTTCGGAACGTACACCGCTTTCGCTAATACTCTCCACCGCGGCAAAACGAACATCGTACGAACTATCACCGAGTGCTCGATAAAGTTGAGTCTCCGCGCCTCCTGTCGAGTCCCAATATGACAGTGCTTGCACGCTTTGACGCCGCACCTCCGAATCCTCATGCTGCGCCAACTTACGCAATTGCGTCACGACCGCCTCGCTTTCGTACGGCACAGCCTGCTTGCCCAACGCGGCTATGGCTTGGCTCAACACCGGCGCGTCTTTTTCTGTGGTTAGCGCCTGGGTGATGAGCTCGCGAGTATCGGCAGTGGTGACTGACATTTTCTGCAACAATTCGAAGCCGTGCCGGCGCTGGAAAGACTCGTGACTACGCGCAAGATCTTTGGCAAAGACGAGCACTTCGGGCGTCATGGCAATGCCACGCAATGTATCCATGATCGCGCATCTTACTTCTTGATTCAGGATTTCCATTCCTGGCGGCAATCGATAACGTCCGATCAGCTGGCCGAGCACATCAGGATTTTCCGCCGCTAGTCGCTGTAGCTCTTTCAGCGCTTGCGCTGAATCATCCGCTGCCATCACTTTTTCCAGAAGCGTATCTATCGGCAAACGGGTCGGCGCCGAGCGCCGTTTCCGAGCGTCCGAATTGATCGGCGCTGTTACCACGCGGAGTACTGCTGGGCCGTTGGCACGCGGCTCGTCGACAGCTCGGTCGGTATCGCTGCCCCGACCTACGAACAACGCGATCAATAACACTCCACCCACAACACCGGCCAGCAATCCAAAATATCGACGCATGCGTGCCTCTACAAAACCAAAAAACGATGTCTTAACTAAACAAACCTATGAACCGTAAGCAATGACATTGTCGGCCACTCTTTTGGCACGCAATGTCATCGCTGTCCGACATTCATTCCGCTTAGCTTGTCTTCCTTTCTAACAGCGGGAACGCGATGCGAAACGGTGGCACAACAACACCCACCGGCCGACTCGAAAAATGTTACACACAACGATACCGAAAAATAGGAGAACGCCATGAGATCTACAGGTGCAGTGATGTGCAAGATAACGATGGGGCTGTTGGGTGTTATGGCGACGCAGGTGGCGAGCGCCGCCGGTGAAGAGTCCGGGCCCTACGAATGGGACCTAAATGTGACCGGCAGATACGAACAGTTCCGCACCGGTGGCATTCCAGTATGGGATCCGGCGTATGGCTATATCTATACGATGTTGCATCAATGGAAAGAAGGAGCAAACGGCGAGTGGACACCGTGGTCCTCAATGGGAGGTCAGTTTATAGCTCAACGTCCGGCAGCGGCGCTCGACTGCAAAGGAAGAATGCATCTTTTTGCGGTCGCTAAGAACGCTAAAGTCTATGCCGCGTGGCAAACAGTGGCCGGCAGCGACTGGAAAACCGATTGGACTCCTATGGGCGGCGGCGAGGTATTCAGCGATGGGAGTTATACCAACCGCAACGTGGCACGAACAATAGACGCCATCCGCGATGAGTATAAGCGGATACAGATTTTTGTGATCGGCGAAGATGGTGAGGTTTATTCGCTATGGCAGAAGACTCCTTGCGGAGAATGGAGCGCATGGACAAAGATCGGACTCATCGGTGGGCGCGCCAAAACCGACCTTGATGTTCTGATCTGGCCCAATGCAGAGACAAATCTTTTTGTACTGGGGAGTGACGCCTACGTATGGAATAACCATCACGCGTCGGGCGGCAACTGGAGCGGTTGGCATCGAGCAGGAGATTAGAGCGGGTTGACAATTAACTCGGCGCACAGGTAAAGCCCCTCCCCCGCTAGCGGTGCCGCCGCCCCGGCGAGCATGCTTGCATGCATTTGCAAAACTAGTCGTCAACAAAAAGGCGAGAGTCGCGGCGGGATGCTCGTCGTTGAGCACTACCGCCGCGATGCCGGACAGCACCGGCATTCACTCATGAACCGCTATTTTGACTCGTCGATGACGCAACGGCATCGTGCAACTGACGCATCGACACAATAACGTTGTCAAGCGATCCCACAATCACATAGGAACGGAAGTGGTAAGCTCCCGAGAGATTCGACGGGTCATTGACGCGATAGACGTTGTTCCACTTCACCACTCCGCGAAATTTCCAGCGACCGTAACCCGCTCCAGGATACGTGGCTTGCGGGGAATCCGGCGAATAGATTCCCATCGCCCACTTACCGTCCGGCGTCGAAAAAATGATAGGCAAGTTTTGTTCGCCCGGGCCGTCGGTTAAGGGGCGGACTTGTGATGCGCCATGCTTTACGTCCAAGGTCCAGAATTTACTGAATTCCGGCGGCATGTAGCCGGTGACGGCTTCGAACGTGGCAGCGGTATGAGTTTCGTTGGCAGGGATCGTAAACTGGGTTCTGTATTCGATGACGTGGGCCAAACCGAGCGCACCAATCGTTACCTGCTTGTTCAGAATGTGATTCGAAAGCTTGACGTCGTTGACCGGAACCCAAAACGCCATGCGGGTCTGCGTCGCCAGCACATTACGCTTGGTCCATTTTCCCTGGAGCACGCTGCTGCTGGGGCGGGGCCGGAAGCGACCTTGGTCATCATAATTGTGGCCGTCATACGATCCCCCGGCCTCGGTCGGGTTGAACGCCTCGCCACGGCCGTCGAAATGCGAGGCGGATTGAAGTTGTCTACCATGATCAAAATCGTTGATAAATTGTTTGTCTCTCCAGGTCAGCGAGCAGATCGCACCGGCGTCGTGGGCACAGGTTTTTATCGTAATCGGCCATGGTCCGGCCATCGCCGAGATCGTGTCATCTCCCCAGGCGGCGTATGCGGGACCGGTTGCTGATAAACCGATACTGATAAAACTCAACGCCACCAGGCGGTTCCTGATCGCACTTGTTGTCGAATGTGCCGGTGACGGCGTTTTGACGGATTGTGATTCGGTCACAGAATTTTCCTCAAATAAATGCATTGTTAAATTTGAAACACGACTCAGAGGTTCTCTTCGTCGCCATTGCCATCCACGTTCTGCGCTATCGCCTTCATATACCGCTCGACCTCCACGCTCGCCTCGTTGTAACGCGCATACTCGTTGCTGTTTAGCGCGAAATGCTGCAGCGCCTCCAGAGCAGCGGCTTGGATGTCCGGCGTTTCATGCGCGTTCTGAATCATGTCCATTAACGCCGTTTTCAACCGCTCCGAACGCAATGGGGTATCACCGACAACGGACAATGCCACGCGGCGTACCTCTAATGACTGATCCAACAGACCTTGATAAAGCCCGGCCTCCGCCGCGTTACCGGTTTTGTCCCATATCGCCAGGGCGCGCAAGCTTTCGCTTCTGACCACGGGATCGTTATGCCGCGCCAAATCGGTGAACTTTGCTGCCATCGACTGCGCCTCGGTCTGTTCGACGACGGTAGGCCGAAGGACGGCAATGGCACGGCTCAAGACATCCGGGTTCGTCTCAGTGGCCAACGTCTGCTTCACCAACTCGCGTACCTGCGTCGTGTCGGCACCAAGACTGCCCAGCAACTCCCATCCGCGCAGGCGTTGTGAAGCGTCACCCTGGGTCGCGAGCCGCGCGGAGAAGGCGACGACTTCCGGCAGCTGGATATCTGACAACACCAGTTGCAGGGCGCGCTTAGCTTGTTCATCCGATTGATCGTAACGACCAAGCAATTCGTGCAAGAGCGCAGAATCCGTCCGCACCAACTCGCGCAACCGGTCGACCACCTCCCTATCGAGTGTCTGCCCGTCAGCTGACGACGCCATCAGCGTCGCCCACAGTTGATCCAGAGACGCTGGTACTTCCGCCGACGAAACTGATCCGGCGGCAGTGCTGTCAAACGGCAATATCTGGGAGATTTTGCCCAAAACGGACGTATCGTTCGACGCTGCGCCGGCCGCACGATCGTCAGTCACATCGCCGCGGTTGCTATCGGTGGTGACGCTACATTCATGCGCGGGATGGTGAAGAATCAGCAGTGCCAACCCGAACCCCGAAAAAAAACTGAAGGCGATGCCGATCGTCAATTTGCGCAACGAAAAATGGTTCATGGGCGCGTCCCTTTCTTAGAATAGATTAATCACCCCTCTCCCATCGAGAGAGGGGTCGGTGTGGAATGGCACTTACTTAAGCGCCATCGACAACAGATGCCACGATTGACTCCTCCCCCTTCAGGGGGGAGGTTGGGGTGGGGGTGGGTTTTATGGCAGCAATAACCGAGATCCCTGTTTCTAAAAAACCCACCCCCACCCCAACCCTCCCCCTGAGGGGGAGGGAGCTAGAGCGTGCCGCGGCTTAAGTAAGTGCCATTCGGGTCGGTGTGAGGGATCACCTGGTTCTTTCTACAACGTTATCCAACCCCATAACGGATCGTGATCCGAATGCGGGGCTAACGTTGCGTCCCCCCTCATCGAGACAAAATTCCCGAAATAGAAAATGTAATCGATCTTGCTGCTGCCGTGAGTGGATTCACCACCGCGAGTTGAACAACAGCCATCGACTTCGTTGAAAACGCCCCAGGCGCCGCCGCCATAGCTTGATTTGTAAATTCGATCGAGCTCATCCGCACCGGGTTTGGCGTTGAAGTCGCCGGCGATTAAGGTGCGAACACCGGATTGCGCCCAACCCTGTCTCGTCAGGTACCGGACGAGCTCTCCGACTTGAGCACTTCGGACACCGCTGTAATCTCTCCCTTCCTTATCTGGCGTCAAGTGAGTCGAGCACACGTGCATCCCGGGAGTTCTAATGCTGGCGCAAACGAATCCTCGAGGCTCGAACCCACTCGGCGTAGCGATATAAGGTACCGCGACGTGACTAATAATCCGTGATTCCGTTCTCCCTCTTCTAATCATGAGCGCATTGCCGAACTGACAAGTGGCGCCTGGCTGTTTGTTCTTTTGAAATACCACGTCGTAGTAAATACCGTCATGGGTCTTCGTCAGGCCGGCAACGGCGTCGACCTGATTCTTACAAGCTTCGTTCAGCGAAACGACGAGCGGCCAACCTTTGTCTTTAAGGCTCCGGTAGATGTCGACCGAGATATATCGTGCGCGGCCTTCATTAGCGCATTCGGGGTTATCGTCCCAGCCGCACATATTGAACTGTAAAACAGTTATTTGAATCGCCTGCGCCGGTGTGGCGACCATGGCTAACCATCCTAAGGCGAGCCCAGAAATCAGGCGCAACCAGGCTAAACGTGCACTTGCCGCCGTCGCGGGCCGGCTCGGTTGATCTAAGTTAGTGTGTCGTCGATGGCGCATGAGTTTTTTTATAAGGCAGCTCACTCAAATCTCCTTTCGAAGGTTTTGTATAACAGTTCAATCTCCTCGCCCACCTGCGAGTAAACCGATTTTTCACCGGTCGATAAGGCACAAACAGCTAGCCGACAACGCGCATGAGCGCGGATCGGGTCGATGAAACAGAGATCACGTTCAACACTCTGTACGGCGCTATAAAAATACGCGAGCTGACGATACCGGCGCGATGACTCTAGCTGCCAATATCGTTGACCGTTGATGACATTTTCTTCGTGGCCGCGCGGGAAGTTAAAGAAGCTAGAAACGACTTAAAACAGAATTAAAGGTGCCAGGGTGGATGACACATAACTTAAGCAAAAGCTCAAGCGTATCCGCCAATACTCCCTCTCCTCGTCCAAGAGAGAGCCGGAGCCGCAAAAAGCTGATCCAAGTCAAAGAATAAAATAAGGGAAATAAAGCGGACGCTACCGAATGGTACTTACTTAACTAAACTATGTTACTAAATCGTCCACCTGAAGTTATTAGCAGGTCCCTTCCCCTTCAAGGGGAAGGACAGGATGGGGATGGGTTGCAATGGCTAAAAAAAAATCCACACCCACCCGGTCCTCCGCCTGAGGGGGAGGGAGTGGCGGCTGACACATCTCGGTTTTTGCTTTAAGTTAAGTGCCATTCGTGTCCGGTACCAAAAAAGCTGGCGCACAAGCACTGGGCCGTTCGCGCGACGGATTCGGCACTAAGATTCTCACGATCGTCGATACGCTCGGCAACCCGATCGATTTCGCCGCGGACCGGCGCCATTGTCGCTGATACTACCGAAGTCAATGCATTTGATTTTGCAGTTCACTAAAAATGGCGTACCACAAAATATACGCGCATAACCACTATGCAAATTCTACTTGGCGTCGCCATTACACTCGTTGTCCTATACGTAGGTGTGTGTATTGCAATCTTCTTCTTCCAACGATCGCTAATTTACTTCCCTACACAGACAGATGCGGGTGCGGACAAGAGAACGACCACACTGCATGTCCCTGGTGCCGAACTCAAAGTTTCAACAAGAATGCTCGACAGCGACAACGCCTTGTTGTATTTCGGTGGCAACGCGGAAGATGCCTCCGCCAAATTGCCGATCCTTTCCGGTGCGTTTCCCAATCACTCGCTTTATTTGCTTCACTACCGAGGATACAGCGGTAGCACCGGAACACCATCGGAAGAGTTCTTGATCGCAGATGCGCTTGCGCTTTTTGATAAAGTACACTCAGATCACAAAAACGTCGTTGTCATTGGTCGCAGCTTAGGCAGTGGAGTTGCCATCCACCTCGCTAGCGTGCGCCCGGTAGCACGCCTCGTTCTTGTGTCGCCCTTCGACAGCCTAGTGGATATCGCTGCGAAGAAGTTTCCTTACTTTCCTATACGGTGGCTACTCAGGGACAAGTTTGAATCTTGGTGCTATGCGCCCAAAGTAAGCGCCCCCACTGTGATTTTGTCTGTTGAAGACGATGAAATTGTGCCTCGCGAAAGCACGATGCGCCTTCTTTCTCGTTTTCCCAAAGGTATCGCTGTACTTACCGGCATCACCGGTGTTAGTCATAACAAAATATGGGACAGTCCGGCGTACGTGCCAGCACTAATAGATGGCGTACCCTCGAAATAACTAA
This sequence comes from Gammaproteobacteria bacterium, assembly GCA_016199745.1. Classification (NCBI taxonomy): domain Bacteria; kingdom Pseudomonadati; phylum Pseudomonadota; class Gammaproteobacteria; species Gammaproteobacteria bacterium. Next base: position 1,842 of record JACQFZ010000037.1, on the reverse strand, counting down.
GACCGGCACAATGCTCGTGTGGTGAATTGCGTTATAAGTCGACACCTAACGTTAGTAAAAAGTTGCGCCCAGGCAATGGCATATTTACCGGCAAGGTCGGGCCTAGGCGCGCTTCCTGTATGTCGCTGTTGAATAAATTACGAATATCCAGAGCGGCACGTATATGTTTTGTCATTTTTTTCCTGCATCGAGCGGCTGATTACGGATTGGGCGTTTATCGGTTTGGCGCAACGATCGCCCCGTCAGGCGTTGGCGACATGTCCGTTATCATCATTGGTTGACAGACGCCGTCAGTATCCACTAGATTTTAACACTGACGGATACTAGAAATCGTCCAATGCCGATGTCGCCACTTTATACACTGCATCATCGCTCGCTGACCGTGCTGTACGCCGATCTGGAAAGCTATGCGCTTAATCAGCGCGAGGTTTTTGTGGGAACGGGCGGATCCGTGATCCAGAGAGAGAATGCCTCCGGTTTTCGCTTCTATACTCATCAGTTCTATGACGCCGAAGGTAAGAAGCGCGAACGGTATCTCGCCGGTCCGACGGGAAGCATGGATGCCGATGCCGCCGCCGACGAGATTCGCACTCGGATTAAAGAGCTAAAGGAGATCGCGCGGTCGCTGCGTATGTTAGGACGGGAGGGTTTCTGTCTGGCCGATTCCAAAACTTACGCCACGCTCGCAAGTCTGCATAATCACGGTGTCTTCGCGGCCGGCGGCATGCTTGTCGGCTCGCATGCTTACGGCGTATTGCTCAACCGGCTTGGTATTCGCGCAACAGCTTTTGCCACCGAAGACATCGACATCGCCCGGCGCGAAGCGCTCGCGTTTGAAAAACTTCCCGAGCACAGCTTTCTCGACATGCTAAAGGATTCCGGTATTCCATTCGTCGAAGTGCCATCGCTTGATCGCAAAAAGCCGTCGACATCTTTCAAGCAGCGCGGTCGTTCGCAGTTTCACGTTGACCTTTTGGTGCCGTCGACCAACGACGATTTTCCAGTTGTGTCGGTGCCTGAGCTCAAGGCGCACGCGACCGGCCTGCCTTACCTTAGCTACCTGCTGACCGAATCCCAGTCAGCCACACTGCTGGCCCGCGAAGGGTGCTGCGTGGTACGGGTGCCGTTGCCGGAGCGTTTCGCTATTCACAAGCTCATCGTCTCCCGCCTGCGTACCGGCCGCCAATCGAAATCGGACAAAGATGTATTCCAGGCATGCGTCTTGTGTGCCGCGCTTGCCGAGAGCCATCCGGGCGCGATCGAATCCGCCGTAGCTGGAATTCCGCCGCGCGCCAAAAAGTATTTCAAGACAGCCGTTGTCTCGGCGCAGCGCTTCCTCGAGCAAGCTCATCCACGCGCCTGGGAAGAGCTTTATGCTCGAGCGAATTGATAGGCAAGAAAGCTCGCAAAAAAAAGCTGACTGATTTATTTTCCGAGAGAGTTCGATGCGGGAAATAGTTGAGTAGCGCAGGGGAATCTCACCCCCACGCCCTCCCAGAACCAGACGGGAACCTCTCGATTCATCCGGCTCCTATCGTCCAACCGCTGACGCCGGATGCCAGTGCGCGAACAAGGTGGGTTGTTTCGCTTTGACACGACGCAACCATTCCCATGCCTGCAAATGGTGTCTCCGAAGTCGTTTGTATTTGCGCTGCGCCCAGCGGACGAGGAAACAGCGCCCAAAAAAATCGGGGTCAGACTCTGAGGTTTCCCCGCATTCCCTCCTAGCTTCCCCGGCATTCTGATCTATTCTTCCGGAAAAACCGTGCATGCATGGCACGTGCTGCCACGCTTCTCGTTGTCGAGACGAAAGAGCGAGGTGTGCCATGCATGCAAGCGCCA
>JACQFZ010000036.1 GCA_016199745.1 Gammaproteobacteria bacterium | reverse complement strand
CCGTTTGAGGCCCCCGCGAGGCTGTTTCTGCTCGCTCTCGCTTTTCCTCTCCTCGCGCTTCTTGCTCGTCTTCAGCCATATTGACCGAAATCTCCTGTTTACGTGTTCGGAGAAAAAGATATTAATGGTCTTCGCCGCACTTGTCCATAACTTTCCGCAATTGGTATGAGCAGCACGTTGCAAGATAACCGTGGGGGGCGCTTATGTGGTCTGTTTTTCGCATTTCAAATTCAAACATGCCACCAAGTGGGGCGGAGCTTCACGTCAACGTTGCTAAGTCTCTCAAGCAAGCTCCGCGCACAAGCTGAAAGGCGGTTATGGATTTCACTGCTGACGGTCAGAAGTGAAGCATCGAGGTCCGCTTGTGGCGTGCGCCGTGCTAAGGCGGTGCTTTACCAGTGGGTGAGAGACCCACCCGGCTAAATCGCTCCGGCCGGAAGCACTTGGAGCAGTCACGGAGGTAACGAAGTGGCTGAAGCCTCCGAGTTAAAGGATCGCTTTTAGGCGATCTAGCGAGTGTGCAGGCTTTAACGTGAGTGAACGCTGAGCAATCCTCGAAACGGACGATGCACAGACCGACCTGGCAGCCATACCGGGGAAGGTTGAAACGGTTAAGGAAACGAGCGAAGAGTAACCTTAATCGCTGTGCCGGGGTAGTGGCGATTGCATGTACACAAGGGAAGCAGACGCCACACGGGAAGCCCCATTGCGTGGTCAGCGATGACCAACCGGACGCCCGTGAGGGACAGACCGGGCGCTTTGGGGTGGCGGAGAGGTTCGTAGTACCGAGGAAGCCTGGTAATGCGGGTGGAGGGAAGGGACCTTAGTTCAAGATCAACGCAACAAGTGGAAAAGGACAGGAGATTGGGCAAGCTATCAACTCCAATAACAGTTCAGAAACTACAGAGGGCGTTACACGCGAAAGCGAAGGCTGAAGCGAGCTATCGATTTTACGCTCTGTACGACAAGCTATACCGAGAAGACATCTTGGCGCATGCCTATGCCCAGTGTCGCTCTAACAAGGGCGCACCCGGTGTGGATGGTCAGGATTTCGAAGATATTGCGGCGTATGGTGTTGAGCGATGGCTTGGCGAACTGGCGCTTGCGCTTAGAGAAGAGACCTATCGGCCGGAGCCGATCAGACGAGTGTTTATACCGAAAGCCAATGGCAAACTCAGGCCGCTGGGGATTGCAACGGTACGAGATCGGGTTTGCATGACCGCAGCGATGTTGGTACTGGAACCGATTTTCGAGGCGGATCTTCCCGATGAGCAGTATGCTTATCGTCCGGGTCGCAATGCCCAACAGGCGGTAATTGACGTGGAAGAACGGCTGTTCCGAGGCCGACCGGACGTTGTTGATGCCGACCTGGCGGACTACTTCGGAAGCATTCCTCATGCCGAATTGCTGAAATCGGTAGCACGTCGTGTTGTTGATCGACGGCTGTTGAACTTGATCAAGCACTGGCTGGAATGTGCCGTTGAAGAAACCGACAAACGAGGTCGGAAGACACGGACGACCGAGGCCAAGGACAACCGACGCGGCATTCCCCAGGG
>JACQFZ010000035.1 GCA_016199745.1 Gammaproteobacteria bacterium | reverse complement strand
GCAATCGCCGCTCCAGCCGTCGAACTTGAAGCTGGCGTTGTAGGGGGTGGCGGTTAAGACGTCGGTGCCGCTGCCGAATTTGCGCAGGCAGTTGGCGCTGGGGCTGTTGACGCCGGCGGCGATGGAGCCGCAGCTGATGCCACTGGGGCTGGTGATGTAGCCGAAGCCGGAGACGGCGACGCGGAGCAGGTTGTCACCGGCGCTGGCCGATTGGAAAGTCGCGGTGACCGAGCGCGCTGCCGTCATGCTAACGGAGCAAGTGCCGACGCCGGAACAGGCGCCGCTCCAACCGGAGAACGTGTAACCCGTGCTGGCAGCCGCGGTAAGAATAACGGTGGCACCGCTGCTGTAGCTCTCGGCACAGTCGGACGGGCAGGACACGCCGGTCGGTGCCGATGTGATGCTGCCGGAACCGGCGACCGATACATTAAGCGCAAAGTTACTCGACGCGGCGGCGAACGTTGCTGTTACCGTGCGGGCGGCACTCATCGTGACCGTGCAGGTGCCGGTCCCGGAACAGCCGCCGCTCCAACCGCTGAAGCTTTGGTCGGTGCCGGGAGCAGCGGTAAGCGTGATCGACGTCGTCGACGTATAAGGCTCGGTGCAATCGCTACCGCAGTTGATGCCGGCGGGATTGGAAGTGACGATACCGGTACCGACGGTAGATATCGTTAGCAGATTGCTGTCAGGCGTGAACGTCGCCGTGACCGTGCGCGCTGCTGTCATCGATACTGTGCAAGCGCTGGTCCCAGTGCAAGAAATCCCGCTGCCGCTCCAACCGCTGAAAGTATTGCCGGTTGCTGCTACCGCGGACAGCGTGACGGACGTTCCTGATGCATAAACCTCGTTGCAATCGCTGCCGCAATTGATGCCGGCCGGACTCGAAGTCACGGTGCCGGAGCCATTACGGGTCACGGTGAGCGTGCGATTTTGGGTAAATGTCGCCGTTACCGAGCGTGCTGCTGTCATCGGCACGGTGCACGCACCGGTGCCGGTACAGGCAATGCCGCTGCCGCTCCAACCGGTGAAGGTATAACCGGTTGTTGCCGCTGCCGTTAGTGTGACTGAGGCGCCGGAAGCATAGTCTTGCGTGCAATCCGCTCCACAGGTAATTCCGCTCGGGTTCGAGGTGACGGTTCCTGATCCGGAGACAGCGACATTGAGCGTGTAGTTGGTCGCAGCGATTGGGCTAAACGTCGCGGTCACAGCTTGTGCCTGCGTCATCGGCACGGTGCATGTGCTCGTACCCGAGCAGGAAATGCCGCTACCGTTCCAGCCGCTGAAGTTGAAGCCATTCCCCGCCGTGGCGGACAGCGTTACGGAAGTGCCGGCATTGAACGTTTCATTACAGTCGCTGCCGCAATTGATGCCGCTCGGGCTCGATGTGACGGTGCCGGTACCGTTGGTGCTAACCGTCAGCTCGTAGCTGCTCGGTAGTGTTTGGGTAAATGTCGCGACGACGGTGCGCGCGACGGTCATCGATACCGTGCACGTACCGGTTCCAGGGCAGGAAATGTCATTGCCATTCCAACCGGCGAACGTATAGCCATTGGTGGCGGCAGCGGTAAGGGTGACGGAGGTATCGGCGGCGTACGACTCGGTGCAATCGTTGTTGCAGTTGATGCCGTTCGGCATGGACGTAATCGTGCCATTGCCATCAACGTTAACCTGCAACGTGTAATCCGTTGCCGGCGATGTATCGTTGGCAATGTCGCCGATTGTTTCCTCGTTAGCACCGCAACCGGCGAGCGCTAACGCGGCGATAAAGCTTAGCCATGCAGGCATGCGACAGATAAGATTTTTGTGGGCGACAACGACGTGTCCCTTATGGTTCATAAAGATTCCTCTTATCAGCGAAAAAAATTTTGATTCTTCTTAGCTAACGTCACGGGCATGACGGTTAGGGGTGATAGCTAGGTAATTCGATGACGTAGGTGTCTACAGTTTGACCGCCACCCCAGAGCAAGCGAGTGCCGCGTGGGCGGGAAGTTACGGTGCCGGAACTGCTGCGATTACCTTGCAGCCTGTTGTTAGCCGGTGATGAGGGGGAGGGCGAGTCGCTCGGCGTCGTTACGCTGGCGGTATCCGCCTCATTGCTGTTGCCGGTAGACCGTGATCGCACGGTCGATAACGAGGCAAAAACGGCAAAGCGACGAGGGGTCCGGCAATCGACCAATATCATTATTATTCCTCCCTTCGATTCCCTAACCACACTGTCTATGGGGAAGACAGGGGCTTGGTCCTCTCACGGTTCGGTGCCGTTGCGACGGTATTTATTATTCGGTGCCGCAACGAAATTTGTTGTTGTTAAAAACCTACAGGGAATTTATAGAACGCCCTGCGTACAAAGAAAGCTTTAACAGATTGGCGGTTTTGGCTCGGAGATAAGCGGGCGGGATAGTTATAACTAACCGGATAAAAGGTTTACCGACAATTTGCGTCAACACAACGAAACCGGGATTGGTTTTGACGTGCCGCCGAGGGGATCTTGCTGACTCATTAAGCAGCGCGGAGTGGGGTCTCCGCGCTGCTGACTACCAATGACGAGGTTACAGCCGCCAGACGCGGATGCCGGCGGCTTGCAACGATGCGGTGTTGAATTGCGCTTTCACGTCGACGAAGCAGCCATTGTTGACCAGCTTCTTTTTATAATCGGCGATATCGCGCTGCAGGAACGGTTTGTGCGCGACCGCTGCCACCATTGCATCAGCGACCGGCAATTCGTCCCACTTGAGTAGCTTGATGCCGTATTCATGCATGGCATCGGCCGCTTCTGGCACCGGATCGTGCACCGAAACGTTGACACCGTATGAACGCAGCTCGTTGATGACGTCGATGACACGCGAGTTACGCAGGTCCGGCACGTTTTCTTTAAAGGTCAGGCCGAGGACGTTGACGTTGGCGCCCTTGATCGGGCTGCCGTTGCTGATCATTTGCTTAATGGTCTGCTCGGCGATGAACTTGCCCATGTTGTCGTTGATGCGCCGGCCAGCGAGGATCACCTGCGGGTGGTAGCCGAGCATCTCCGCTTTGTGCGTCAGATAATAAGGATCGACGCCGATGCAGTGACCGCCGACCAGGCCGGGGCGAAACGGCAGGAAGTTCCACTTCGTGCCGGCGGCTTGCAAGACTTCCAGGGTATCGATGCCGAGCTTGTTGAAAATCAGCGAGAGCTCGTTCATGAGGGCGATATTGAGATCGCGTTGCGTATTCTCGATGACCTTCGCTGCCTCCGCGACCTTGATGCTCGATGCTTTGTGCACGCCGGCGGTGATGACGGCCGCATAAAGTTTGGCAACGGCGTCGAGTGTCGCCGAGGTATCACCGGAGACGACCTTTACGATGCGGGTGAGGGTGTGCTCTTTATCGCCCGGGTTAATACGCTCCGGCGAATAGCCGACGAAGAAATCTTTTTTCCATTTCATCCCCGATTCTTTCTCGAGGATAGGAATGCAAACTTCTTCGGTTGCACCCGGATACACGGTCGATTCGTAGACGACGATCGCGCCGCGCTTCATATACTTGCCGACCGCCTTGCTGGCGCCGACTAGCGGACTGAAATCGGGTTGATGCGCTTCATCGACCGGCGTGGGAACGGCGACGACTAAGAAGTCGCATTCTTTGAGCTCGTTCGGATCGGTCGTCGGCCGCAATTGCGCCGACGCGCGCAATTCTTCGGTGCTGACTTCGCCGGTCGGATCGATGTGACGGCGATAGCTTTCGATTTTTTCCGTACTGAGATCGTATCCGACGGTTTTGAATTTTTTACCAAACTCTACGGCTAGGGGCAACCCCACGTAGCCGAGCCCGACCACGCCAACAGTGCTCATGATTTGATCTTTCACCCTTGTCTGTTAATGTTCCGCCGCCTCTTAACTGGGCGATGGGAACTGGTTAATTGAGGCCGGACGGGCGGAGGAACCGAAAGCCGTTCTGACCATATGCTGGTGAATGGTAGGGGAAAGTAGGGGAAGGGTCAAAGTACAGACGGTAGTCCGTTTGTACTATAAGTATCAAGCGTAAGTAGACTTGAACATTGGAAAAAGTCGTCGAGGAGGGGTCATGACGGTTTTAGTCACCGGAGGCGCTGGATTTATCGGCTCGCATTTGACCGAGCGTCTGCTCGCCGCCGGCCACCGGGTACGGGTTCTGGACAATCTGTCGACCGGTAAACGCGTCAATCTTCCGACGCACGCCGCGTTCGAATTTATTGAGGGCGATATCCGCGATGCCGACCGCGTACGTGCGGCCGTTACGGGCTGCGAGGCAATCGTCCATTTGGCGGCGGTTGCTTCCGTGCAGGCGAGTGTCGACGACCCGATCGGCACGCACGGCTCCAATTTAATCGGCACGCTGAACTTGCTTGAGGCGGCACGGCACGCCGGTATCCGTCGTTTTCTGTACGCCAGCTCGGCGGCGGTTTACGGCGACACCACCGCGCTACCGGTTAACGAAGACACCGTGTTAAAGCCGCTTTCGCCGTACGCGGCCGATAAGCTCGCCGGCGAGCATTACTTATTCTTCTATGGACAGAAGTACGGCGTAGTAGGGACGGCCTTTCGATTCTTTAATATCTATGGACCACGACAAGATCCGTCGTCGCCATATTCCGGCGTAATCAGCATCTTTGTCGATCGGGCGCGTGCGAATCAGCCGGTAACGGTATTCGGCGACGGGCGGCAAACCCGGGATTTCGTCTACGTGGCCGATTTGGTCGACGTATTGTTTAGCGCCCTTGGCAACGATCGCGCCGGCGGCCAGGTGATGAATGTCGGCCGGGGTGTCGAGGTTTCCTTAGTAGAGATGCTGCAAGAGCTAGAGTTCTTGTTTGGCCGGCCTATCGAACGGCGCCTACAGCCGCCCCGGATTGGCGACATTCGCAAGTCGTGCGCCGACATTAGCCGCTTAAAAAAGCTCTTGAGCCGCGCACCCGATACGACCATACGTGCCGGCCTTAGCCGCCTGGTTCAGTCCTTGGCGAGTTGATTATTTAGATTAAGTATCCCGCCGATTGCGTTATCAGTGCGGTTTGTTTTTCTTAGGATTCGGATTCGAGTGCGCCCATGGCTGTCCCCGAGTGTTCGCGATTCTTGCCGGCGATATCCTCCTCTTTGGTATTGAACTTGGGACGGACAACAGGGGAAGCGACGGCGCGCTCAGCAGGGTGCGCCAGTTGCGCTTGCGGCATCGGTGCCACCGGTTTTTCCTGCAGGCAACCGGCTACGGCGACGGTGGCGGCCAATACGGAAAGCAGTGCCAGACGAGTGAGCAATGGAGAGTGGGTCATAAGTGTCACTTGGCTCGATTGACTGCAGCCATTATTTTGTAACGGCTTCCGATTGACAATACAGAAATGTCTGGAGTGCCGTGCGCTTACAAATGATTTTGTGCGCTAAACCCTTGACCCTATACGTCTCGCCACGTAGAGTACCCGGCCTTTGGCGGGTCCCTCTTAGCGAAGAAGAGGGGAGTAAAAAGGGGCCATAGCTCAGCTGGGAGAGCGCTTGCATGGCATGCAAGAGGTCGCCGGTTCGATCCCGGCTGGCTCCACCAATTTATTTTTTATTTGTTAGCCTCGATATATTAGGTATTTAAGTTAGTCCTCCGTCCCCATCGTCTAGAGGCCTAGGACATCGCCCTTTCACGGCGGTAACCGGGGTTCGAATCCCCGTGGGGACGCCAATTTAAAACAGATAAGTTACCCCCCAACCGGGGATTCAACCCCGGTTAAATTTTTCCCACTTCTTAACTTCTCGTGAAGAATGAATTATTTGATTACTCTCGCGGAGGCTGACAATTGCGCGCTGCCTCCCAACGGTATATTTCTTTGGCAAGGCCTGGACGAAGATGATCGGCCAGCGGTTCCACGCATCGGTCAACTTTTGCCTTCACATCCATATACAAAGGATGAGTCCGGAAGTGCTCAATGATGTCTTTCATCGGGCGCTCGGCTTCGACATAGTGTACGTAGACATCGCCCAGCGCCCAGATACTGCGCCGCTTCACGCCGACCAACCATGGTAAATCGGTGCTATCGGACTCGGCGAACGCCTTCGATATTTGCGCGCGACTGCCAGGAATATACCGTTCCGGCTTCGTTGGGATGCGTCGTCAGCCGAAAGCGACTCCAGTTTTCGCCGCGTTCCAGAACCGGGGATTCGGCATACTCGCTGAACAAGTCTTTCCAATTTTCAATTTGATTGGTGATCTCGAAAACAACGTCGATCGGCGCGTGTAAGGCAATGCTGTTTTTCGTGTATCCCATGATGATCCTGTTCCTTTCCCTAAGGTTGTACGATGACTATTGCGTGGCGACCAAGAACGAGATCATCGCCGCTACCATGCAGCCGGTTCGTATTCTGTGCCACAGCTTCCATTCGCCGCGAAACGCGCTGGTTTCGGCGGGTGGCGCGGTTTCGTTCCAAGTGCCCATGATTCGATCGATTGGAACGTTCTTCGATCGTGAAATTACCGAGCAAGCAAGAACGCAGATCACGGCCAAACCGAAAAAACTCCGTTTGAAACCGCTATTCGTTAAACCCAGCAACAAAAGCCCGATGCAAATAGAGCCGAGTGCTATCGCTGGCATGTATTTGTCCATTCGTTCCGTCACCCGCAGATGAATCTGCAGATATGTGGAGGGGGGAATTTCGTCGTACACCGTCACGACAACCAGCGCGAACGCCGTCATCGCACCGGCCGCGAGCCCGGTGGCCAATACAGCAAATAAGTTGAGTACAGGTACCAGCACGTTTGACCTCCTTTAACGAATCACTCGTCGATATTATTTGCCACGAGTACATGAAACGGCAGCTCGGGTACCGAGCGATGCGCGATATTGTTAAATCCGGCTGCCGCCAGCATGTGGGCATAGGTTTCCAGTGAGTGAACCTCGCCCCGAGCTGTCCAGGCCAACATAAGTATGTCGAACAAATAGGGCGCAGGATCTTCGGCGGGTGACGACTTAGCGGATTTGGTAAATCCGACAATACCCAAACGCCCGCCGGGTTTTAGTACGGACCTCGCGCGTTTTAAAAGTTGCGTCGCGCGTGCTTCGGAAAAGTGATGTAACACATTTGTTACCAAAACCAAGTCGTAGGGGTCGCCCAGGAACGTTTCAAACATGTCGCCCGCGATGCTATGCACTCTATTCGCGACACCCATGCGTGCCGCGTGCTGCAACGCGATGGGCAGTACGCTATCCCAATCCAACGACCATATTTCGGCGCGCTCATAGCGTTGCGCCACGGTGTAGCCGTAGACACCATGTCCGCATGCCATGTCTAGAACCTTCAACTCCTCGCGTGTTCTTGCCCACGGCTCAATCTCGTTGATCAGGATCGCGGCGGTAGGTTCAGCGACTACCGTGGCATAGGAGGCGAAATCCTTCCAGAACTTATAATCGGGTGTCTCCGCGTTTTCTTCCAACACGGTGCCGCCGTAGCGTACCGCCTCCGTAATCCGCTTGAGTGCATCCCACTCCCAGTCGCTGGCAAAGACGTGCACCATGTCACCTGCGTATTTCGGACGGTCGCGCACCAGGAGATCCGCCGTCTCTTTGGAAATCCAGAACCGCTCACCGTCCGTTTCGCAAATCTGTATCGCTGCCAGCGCGTTCAAGAGGATTCTCGTACCTCGGGCATCGGCTCCGATACGCTGGCTAATCAACTCGATGTCGGTAGGACCCTCTGCCAGATGGTCGAAGACTCCCAGTTTGACCCCGGCTCGAAGCAGACTCGTTTGCTTGTAGGCTTGCATCATCTTAAATAGCTCTTGCCGTTGCATCTCAGTACCTCATTAGCTTTCCGTTAGGGCAAGAAAAACTCCCACAGATTTTCATTCTCCGCGAACGAATTGTTGTTTCAGATAGTTGGTTCGGAAGCTGTTCCTTTATTCTTGCGGAAGCTCGCAATTGCGCTCTGCTTCCCACCGGTATATTTCGCGGGCAAGGCGACGATCGGCCAGCGGTTCGACGCATTGGTCCACTTTTGATTTCACGTCCATATATAAAGGATGAGTCCGGAAGTGCTCGATGACGTCTTTCATCGGGCGTTCGGACTCGACATAGTGCACGAAGAGATCGTCTAACACCCAAATGCTGCGCCGCTTCATTCCGGCCAGCCACGGCAAATCGGTCTTGTCGGATTCGGCGAACGCGTTGATGACCTGTTCCTCTGTGCCCGGTTTTAGTCGGAGAATCGCCAGCCCACGGGAGGTTTCAGATGATCTGTTGATCCTTGGTCGTTCGATTTAGGTAATCTTCCATTTGCTGTTCTGACAGACTTGCCGCCGGATCCATCGTGAACTCCTGGATCCACGTCATCAGCGTGCCTTCGGGCGCGGGCTCATAGGTCCATTTGATGCGCATGGACGCAAACGGGAACTTCGGGTCTTCGCGTTCGGCGGTTGCTTGATAATTGTCCTTGTCGATAAAACGGCGCGACTGCCAGGAATATACCTTTCCGTCTTCGTTGGGATGCGTCGTCAGCCGAAAGCGAATCCAGTTTTCGCCGCGTTCCAGAACCGTGGATTCGGCATACTCGCTGAACAAGTCTTTCCAATTTTCAATTTGATTGGTGATCTCGAAAACAACGTCGATCGGCGCGTGTAAGGCAATGCTGTTTTTCGTGTATCCCATGATGATCCTGTTCCTTGCTCTAGGGGTTGTGCGATGACTACAGAATGGCGGTCAGGAACGCGACCATGGCAGCTGCCATGCAGCCAGTTCGTATTCTGTGCCACAGCTTCCATTCGCCGCGAAACGCGCTGGTTTCGGCAGGCGGCGCGGTTTTGTTCCAAGTGTCCATGATTCGATTGATCGGAACGTTCTTCCACCTCGAAATTACAATGGCAGCGAGAATGCAGATCACGGCCAAGCCGAAAAAAATTCGTTTGAAGTTGTCGTTCGTTAAGCCCAGCAACAAAAGCCCTAGGCAAAGAGAACCGGCTGCCACTATAGGCATAAATTTATCCATGCGCGCTGACACGGGGAGATGCACCTGCAAATAGGTGGAACAGGGAATTTCGTCGTAAACCGACACGACCACCAGTGCGAACGCCATCATCGCACCGGCCGCGAGCCCAGTGGCCAAAACGGCGAATAGGTTGAGTACCGGAACTAGCATGCCGTGCCTCCTTTATGTGGCAACTTGAGCGACAGAATCTTGCAGGCAGCACTCCTGAACAAATCCGACAAGTTCGCCGAAGGTCCGAAGAGGGCGCAGTTCGGTATCGCCGATCTGCTTTTGAAGCAGTTTTGATAGGGCGACGGAGATCTCAATCAGCTCCGTTGAGTCCACCTCTAAATCATCCTTAAGCAGTGCTTCGTCACGCAGCTCAGACTCATCGAAACGAAGCGACTTCATCAGATTGACCAGCTCAGCACGGATATTCATCAGGCAATCTCCTTCAGCTATGTTGAGTGACGTGTCGCGCGACTCGATCTTTGCCGCGCAAACTCCAAGCACGACTGCAATCGACAAATTGGCGTCATGGGTGATGCTCGGAAGTAGTCTGGTAATGCCAAGCTGCTCGGCGAACGTACGCGCCTCACGGTATAAACATACTGACGGCTCGCCGTTGGGGTTCGTCAGCACTTCGATATCCGTCCAGGGAATTTTTCCATTTCCACCGCGAAAAACTTTGACGACGGCTTCCTTGACAGCGAATCGACCCGCCAACGTCGCCCAGCGAAAGCCTGATGCATTACGAGCAGTATCGCGTTCCTGCTCGGTAAAGAGCCGATTGATAAATGGTTCCCCCCATCGCATCCCGATCTTTTTGAGTCGTCGCACATCGACCAGGTCGATGCCTATGCCGCAAATGTTGGTCCGTTTCGTCACAGCTGACTCCCTGCCGTCGACAATTTGTTTATCACCATGCAGGCATTCACTCCTCCCATCCCGCGCGAAATCATCAGGCTCGCCGTCCCTTTCACATCCATGCGCCTTTGCTGCACGAAGTCGAGATCTGTGTCCGCCAACGGATGATCGAGATTGGCGATCGGCGGGACTTCGTGGTGGGCCATCGCTTTCAATGCGATGGCGATGTCAGTGGGTGTAGAGGCGCCCAGCAAATGCCCGATAGACGCCTTGGGTACAGTGATAGGAACGTCGGAATGCTGTTCACTAAGAACGTTTCGTATTGCGAGGACTTCGATTTCATCGTCGGCAGGAATTGCCGAACCCTCCGCATAGATCGCCGCTAATTCTTTAACCGCTAACTCGGCCATGGAAAGCGATCGCCGTATCGCCTTGGCCAACACAGTTCCGTCCTGCTTCGTGGTTGCGTGACGCCGATAACCCTCGGTCCCGACGGCCCAGCCGCTGATCTCACCGTAAATAGGTGCACCTCGTTTCAGCGCATGTTCACGCTCTTCGAGCACGAGGAACGCGCTTCCTTCACCAAGGATCGCACCCGAATGCCCCTGGTCAAAAGGGCGGTACGCGGCGTGGGGACGATCATTATAAGAGTGGGCAAGATAACCGCCGTTCTGACAGCACAGCCAGGCGTAAGGGGAAAGCGGCGCCTCGGTGCCGCCGGCCAGCGCGACATCGGCGTGCCCGCGTCGGATCGTTTCGGCGCCGTGGATCACTGCATACGCACCACTTGCCCGATCGGCGACGAAGGTGCGGGCGCGTCCCTTGAGACCATACTCGATACAAATATTTCCTTGCGGCGCGGCGGGAAACCAGGCGGTCGCCTGGTACGGACTGACTTCTCTCGAGCCATTCACCCAAAGTTTACGCAACTCTCGTTCGGCGAACTCCCATCCGCCCAGCACATTACCCACAGATGTGCAGATTCGCTCGCGAGACACGCCGTGGTCGCCGCCGATAACTAAGCGCGAATCTTGAATGGCCGCTTCCACCGCACACATCGCCAAGTGAGTGAAGCGGTCGGTACGTTTGGCAAGTCGCCCAGAGAGGTACTGGAGCGGATCAAAGTCATCGATCTGACCCGCGACGTGACACTCATAGCGCGAGACATCGAAGCGATTGATCCGTTGCGTGCAAGAACTACCGGTCATCACTTGACGCCACAAGGGTTCAATACCAACTCCCGCAGGAGAGATAACACCCATTCCGCTGATCACTACCCGTTTCATTTTTATACTCCCTGATCAGTATGAACTCCGCTTTCGGTTCGCCGCAGTACCATGCCTGCATGTAGCCCCGAGAAACCACTGGCATCCTTTAAGATCACATCTCCATTCCAGTTCCGAGGGCCCTCGGCTACGTAGTCCAGGTCGCAAGCTGGGTCGGCTTCGGAGTAATTGGCGGTGGGAGGAACACGACAGTGCTTGAACGACAACGCGCAGATGGCAATTTCCATGGCGCTTGCGGCGGCGAGTGCGTGGCCCAGCATGGACTTGGCGGAGTTCACCGGGATCCGATAGGCCTGGTCGCCGAGCACCCGTTTCAGCGCACTGGTTTCACAGCTGTCGTTCTGCGGTGTCGAGCTGCCGTGAGAGCTGACATGGTTCACATGACTCGGGTCTATATGACTTTGCCCAAGCGCGACCGACATGGCCCGTGCCAGATCGTCGCCGTCGCTCAGCAGATCAGTCATATGGATGGCATTGCTGGTATTGGCGAAGCCGGTGATTTCGGCGTAGATCGGGGCGCCTCGCCGCCGCGCGTGTTCCAGCTCTTCCAAAATAAAAATGCCGCATCCCTCGCTCAAGACGAACCCATCGCGCTGCTTGTCGTAGGGTCGGGAAGCACTCTGCGGCCGGCTGTTATGCCGTGAAGACATGCAATGGATGATATCGAAGGCAGCGAGCGTGATCGGCGTGATGGGTGCTTCGGTGGCGCCGGTGATCATCACATCGGCATCGCCATATTTTATGGCTTCGAAGGCGTAACCGATCGCATCAAGACCGCCGATGCAACCCGTGGACAACGTGACGCAGGGGCCTTGGAGATCGAGCATGCCGGCCAGCATCATGCTCGGGGTGTTGGACATCGAGGCGAGGTAGAGTCCCGGTCCCACTAGGGCAGGATCAATTCGTTCTTGTCCATAGTTGGTGACCTTGACGAACTCTTGCTCCATTTGCCGCGTGCCACAGATAGCGGTGGAAAGGGCGATGCCCATCCGGTCGGCGTTGTACTGGCCGGGCTCCAAGCCGGCATCATCGACGGCTTGCTGAGCAGCGGCCACGGCAAACTGAATGAAGCGGTCTTGCGCGCAGACCTCGGGCGGGAGGCCAAGCGCTAGAGCGTCGAAGTCTTCCACCTCCACGATGACCTGCGACGAAAACTCGAAGGACCCAAACAACGTAGAGCTCTGCACTTGGGAAAGATGCTTCGCGACAGATCGCTTTTCCATTAGTGCCTGCCAAAATTTCTCTTTTCCGATACCAAGTGGACTAACCACGCCCAATCCTGTGATAGCGACTTTTCGCACCCGACCACCTCTTTAATCAGTCGTGAAACGTTGCTTCCGGAACAGCTACTGCAAGCACGGTATGTCCGTTACCGTTCCTCCTCACACAGGCTTGTATTCTCATCGGTGGAAACGATCTTCACTGGCGACATGGACGTACTCTTTTTGTCGCCTTAATTAGTGGAGTAGGGGCGGGCACATCCAGCGAGGTGACCTCCGCGAATCCAGCACCTTTCAATAGATCGCCGAACTCCGCGACGGTAAACGTCCGTCCATGAGCGGAATTCACCAACATGCTTAGATCCAGCATGAACGGGAAGAGGGCGCTCGATGGGTTGTCCGGAAGAACGATGTCGGCCAGCACAAAAATCCCATCCGGGGAAAGGGCGCGCTCGAGTTTCGAAAATAGCAGCTGACATTTTTCCTTGCCGAGGAACCGACAAAAATGCGCGACGATCGCGACGTCAAACTGTTCGGCTTCCAATGGCAATGTCAGAGCGTCTCCTTCCATCCACGTGTATCGGCGGCTCAGGCCAAGTTCCGCTACTTTCCGTTTTCCTTCCATCGTCACGGCCGGCAAATCGATCGCGGTGACAACGGCGTTTGGATACCGTCGCGCCAACGCGATACTCCATACGCCGCTACCTGCCGCCACATCCAAAATGCGGAGTTCTCTCGTCGTGTCGCTCAAATCAAGGGTCTCGGCCAGCCGGGTAGCGATGGGAAATATCAGTGGGAATACGTCGAGCACTCGCGGCGCGAAGAAGCGCTCCGCCTCGGCAGGCATTCCAAGATCTCGGTAGGGTTCGCCGGTTACCAGTGTCTGATCGAGGTGGAGCCATGCCGGCAGGAAATCCAGCATGGCCATCGTGTCTTTACCCACATAGGTAGATTTTCCTTCCACCAGGAAATGCTCGGCCATCGGGGCTAAGCGGAATACGTCGTCCTCCATTTCGACCAGACCCAAGCGGACGAGGATGACGAGAAATCTTTCCGTGGCATCTGGTATCGTGCCGGCTCTCACCGCAAGTTCCACCGCACTCAATTTCCTACCTGATAGGTGAGTGAAAAACTTCAATCGCACCGCCGCGATCATCACTGCTGTTTTGGAGAAGGAATAGTTCAAATCCAAAATGGCGGACGGGTTCATTTCGATAAATCCTGACCAATCAATGCCGAGATCGGCGATGCAGGCTTACAACGTAACCGTTGCTCGATCGTTTTATGTGCCCCAAGAGCCGGTCAACGAGAGGTTGGTTGTTGTTCTCGATTAAGTCTCGGCACCTCGTAATTTCGAAATTCAGTTAATTGTCGCGGATTTTTCACATGACTCCACAGCAAAAAAACTCAAAATTTTGAGCGAATTTACATTTTATGAACTGATAAGCTAAGGAAAGCCATTGCCGGCGATGGCGGAGGAGACCGGGATGTTTCTTCGAGAGTTCAGGAGGGCTGACGCATGCAGCGCCGCGGTTTTTCGTACGTCGTAATAGACCCATATCCGGTCGTACTAGTGGGAGGATAAGCAACCACCTCTGGTTAAATTAGTTTCGTCTATGACACTGCATCGGTCCGCTGGGATAGCGATAGCGGTGGATTGATAGTCGCCTTCCGGAGCACGCAAGCATGGAACAGTTTGCAACTTCTCGATCTGCATCCAAAAGTGCAACGCCGTCTGAACGGCTCTCTATGCCGGCCGGCCTTTACTGGTTGTTGCGCAACGCTAATAAGGCGCTTCGCGTCCCTACTCAACGCGAGTTATCGGCAGCTTGATAAAACAAACTATATCGATCGCTTTTGTTCGGGAAGCGCTTACCACTGTTTGGCAGAAAGGGCTCTATACCGATGAGTTGCTTCTGCAAGTCGGTATTTCACCGAGTTTATTGGATTTGCCACAATCCCGTATTTCGCCTGGTCAATATAGCTCGCTGTGGCGCGCGATTGCGCTGATGCTGAACGACGAATTTCTGGGGCTGACATCGCGTCCGATGAAAATAGGGGCCTTCTCTATGCTATGCCATAGTGTGATCCATGGGGAAACACTAGAGGCGGGGCTACGGCGAGCCTTACGTTTTTACTCTTTAATATTTGATGATATCGGTGCCACTTTGTCGCACGATGGAAATTGGGTACGCATTGAAATTGCGAACCATGGCCGGCATCTCGGACTTTTTGCGCATTCCGCATTTCTGCAAATTTTGCATGGTTTAGTTAGCTGGCTGATAGGACGTCGCATCGCAATTCTGAAGGCGGAATTCTGTTATGACGAGCCGTCTCATGGTAAAGAATATCGAGCGATATTTTGTCCGAACACATATTTCAATCAGCCGAACACTGCCATTACATTTAGTGCTCGGTATCTCGATATGCCGATCATACAAAACAAAGAGACGCTAAAAGATTTTTTGCGCTACGCGCCCACCAGCTTTCTAATAAAGTTCGAGCAGGGCGATACGTTGTCAGACCGGATTCGTAGACACTTGCATCATACTTACGTGTCGGAATGGCCCGACTTCGATGCCATGGCCAGACAGTTGAACATGACTCCATCTACCTTACGACGTCGACTCGAGGGGCAAGGCCAACCATATCAATCGATCAAAGATGACCTGCGCTTCGATCTTGCCATCATTCTTTTAGATCAACCGGAAAAAAGCGTGACAGACATCGCGATAGGCCTGGGATTTTCCGACACCAGTGCCTTCTACCGGGCATTCAAAAAATGGACCGGTATGTCGCCTACCGAATATCGTAGTGGCCTACTTGATTTGTAATCAACCCGAAGCGCACCGGACGCCTTTCCACGCAATTCTGCAAACATCAGATAGCAAATGCAGATGGGCAGAATTACTTCCAATTATGCAGGGCAACGTGTTGTCGCGCGGCAGCATGCCCTCGCCATCTGATCAACAGCCAGACCACAACCGCTAGGACAACTGGTGGCAGGGCCCATTGCGGCGTTACGAAAGCGGTCGGCGGCGCCGACAAAGCCGCCGGACTCCACCACCTGCCGGAATACTTTCGTGCTGAGAAGGGTATCCATCGGTTCATTGTAAACCGATAGGAAATAATTTAATTCCGGAAGTGATATTTATCTACGTTCGGCCGTCGATCAAGATTCGCCTCATGGAAGCACGACGCGCCGGCACGACGATAGTCGGCGAGCTTCTCCCAGAAACCAGATTTCGATAGGAGATAGTCATGATCGTCGTAACCGGAGCAAATGGAAACCTCGGCCGTGCCATCGTCGCCGAACTGAGCAAGATACTGCCGGCGGGCGAATCGCTGGCCGGCAGCGTGCGCGACCGCGCCAAGGCCGCGGCGTACCAGGCGCACGGCATCGACGTGCGCCTGGGCGATTTCAGCGACAAGAACTCGATGATCAAGGCCTTCGCCGGCGCCCGATAATACCTTGCGCGACGCTTCTCCGCAGACTTCTGCACACTAATCTCCCAGGAGGCACAGCATGAATCCCTCAAAGAGTTTCTCGCGTCGAGAAATGCTTGAAATGGCGGCTGCCCTCGGTTGTCTCGCCGTTACCCTGCCACTCAACTCGGTTCTTGCACAGGAGGGAATACATCCGGTCACTCCCGGACAGATCATGGGACCTTTTTATCCCGTCATCCGACCACTAGACCATGACATGGATTTGACAGTCATCAAGGGTAAGCGCGGGCATGCTCAGGGCAAGGTGGTTCATCTTACCGGCAGGATCTTGAATAGCCGTGGGGAACCAGTGAGAGCGGCCAAAGTTGAAGTTTGGCAGGCTAATACCCATGGCCGCTATGCCCATCCCACGGACGTTAACCCGGCCCCGTTGGATCCAAACTTTCAGGGCTTCGGCGTCCAGATCACCGATCGCGAAGGGCGCTTCCGGTTTAAGACGATCAAGCCCGGCGCGTATCCAATCAATCCGATGAACCCGAGCAACATGCGCCCGCCGCATATCCATTTCGACGTGATCGGAGCGAAAGATCGCCTCGTGACGCAGATGTATTTCCCGGACGAACCGCTGAATGAGAGCGACATTCTGTTCAAAGCATTGGGTTCTGAGAAGGACGCGGCGATTGCTAAGGTTTTACCGCTAACCAAAGAGCTGGAGTCTGATTCGCTTCTCATTAACTGGGACGTTGTCCTCAAGACGGGTTAAACGCAGCCCAAAAAAGCAAATGAATGAAGGAGATCGCAATGAAAGTAACAACGAACGGAATTAATCTGAATGTCCGAGCCGCTGGCAGCGGCGACAAAGTGTTGGTCTTTCTGCATTTCTGGGGCGCATCGTCCCGCGAATGGTCGGGCGTGACCGAGGGCCTGTCCGGCAAGTACCGCTGCATCGCGATCGATGCTCGCGGAAGCGGTGATTCCGATGCGCCGAGCACCGGCTATGCAATTAAAGATTTGGCAGACGACGTGCAAGGCGTGATCGCCGCATTGAAGCTGAAAAGCTACGTGCTCGTGGGGCACTCAATGGGCGGGAAGACCGCGCAGGCGCTGGCAGCACGCCGACCCGAAGGTCTGAGGGGCGTGGCACTGGTGGCCTCGTCGCTCGCCGGCCCCTTGCAGATCGGTCAAGAGCAGCGGGAGCAAATGAAGCGGGCCTACTCCAGTCAAGACTCGATCAACTTCGTGATCGACAATGTCCTGACGGGCAGTCCGATCTCGAAGAAGGATCGCGAAAACTTCGTCACCGACGCACTTCGGCTCTCTCCAGGCATGCGTGAGGGCTGGATTGAAGTGGGTACCCGAGACGACTTCTCCAAGGAAGTTGCGAACATCAATGTTCCCGTGGCGGTGATCGCGGGCGAAATCGACAAAGTCGATCCGTTGGAAGTCGTCAAATCCCACGTTCTTCCTTCCTTCAAAGACCCGGAAGTTCACGTCTTGAAGAACAAGGGGCACCTTCTGCCGATGGAAGCTCCGATCGAAGTCGCAGAAATCCTCGGCCGCTTCGCGGCCAAGTTGCTCGCCTAAGAGGGCGCGACCGGATGAACGTCACTTCGGCCGTTTCGACTGGAAGCAAAATTTTCTGATCCACAACTACTTGTCGGAGGCACTCATGCAAGCGCGTACCACAGATCTTCATTCCATGAATCACCTTCGCGAAGCGACAACTCGGCCTGCCGTGCAGCCGTTCCACGTCGGTATCGTCATCGGTCCGGGCTTCATCCCGATGGACATGGTGGGAATCCAGACGGTGTACGGCTTGATGCCCGGTGCGCAGATCCATCTGATCTGGAAGAACACCGAACTCGTCGAGGGCTTTCCCTCCTGGTGGACCCGGCCGACGACCACCTTCGCGCAGTGCCCGGACTTGGATGTTATCTCGGTGCCGATGATGATGGCGCCCGAAGCCCAGACCGACCCGGAGCTCGTGGCGTTCGTCGCCGAGAAGGCGAGCAAGGCGAAGTATGTGATCGGCATCTGCAATGGGGTGGTGACGTTGGGCGCCGCGGGGCTGCTCAAGGGGCGCCGCGCGACGATCAGCCTGAACTCCTTGGAAATGCTGCCCGAGCTCGGGGTGAAAGAGGTCGTGCCGAGCGGCTCAGTCGTTGTCGACGGGAATCTGTACACGGCCGGTCCCGGCTGCGGCAGCTTCGAAGCGGCGCTGCTCGCCGCCGCGGCTGCCTTTGGTCGTCCGATGGCTGAGTTGGCAGAGCTGATCATCGAATACAATCCGAAGGCGCCGTTCGGTAAGGGCACGGTGGAAACGGCCGCTCCGGAGCACGTCGCAGCGTTCACGAGCATGATGCGTCCCCTGATCGCCAAGTACCGCGCCGGCGCGGTGGCGGCTTATGAACAGCGGCAACAGGAGAACAGGTAATGTCACAAGCCATCAGTGTGGTGATGCCGGTGTACGACGGCGTAACCCAACTGGACTTTACCGGCCCGCACCAGTTTCTTTCGCGCACGCCCAACTTGAATGTTCGAGTGGCGTCGCTGGGCGGCAAATCAATCACGGCGGACCGGCTCACCTTTGCAGACTTGAAGGACCTCGCCGCCATCGAGTCCTGCGACGTTCTGCTCGTGCCAGGTGGCGGCGGGTGCATCGACGCCATCGAGAACGAGCGCTATCTCGAGGAAGTTATCCGGCTTGGAGCGACGGCGCGCTATCTGACCTCGGTCTGCTCAGGCTCTCTCATCCTCGGTGCTGCCGGTTTTCTTAGCGGTCGCCGTGCGGCCTGCCATTGGGCATGGCGGGAATTGCTTCCAATCTTCGGCGCTATTGTCGACGAGGGCCGCATCGTGAGAGATGGCAACATCCTCTCCGGTGGCGGCGTCACGGCCGGTATCGACTTCGTTCTGGCCCTCATTGCCGAGCTGAGCGGCCAGCACGTGGCGGAAATGGTCCAGCTTGGTTTGGAGTACGCGCCTCAACCACCTTTCAACTCGGGACGTCCGGACACAGCGCCGGCAGAGATATTGGAAGCGGTGAACGCCCGCACGGCGGCGAACCGTGTTCAACGACGTATGCGCCTTGAAGCCTGGACTGCCGCGCGTCATACCTGAGTCCCGCAGGGAGCGAGATAGGAGTGGAAGCACCAACTCACAGGAACCGTTAATTCATGGAGGAAAAATATGAACTCGCTATACCACCGCTCGAAACGTTACATCGCCTTTGCAATGTGGGTCGCTTCGTTGGCATTGGCAGATATATCGTCGGCACTGGCCAGCCAGGCGTCACCCGAACTGCCATCGACTTGGATAACAAAAGATATCGTCTTTGCAAAGCACGACATGGTAGTCGCCGCCCATCCACTTGCGGTGGAGGCTGGGCAAAAAACTCTTAGTCAGGGTGGCAGCGCAATCGATGCTGCCATTGCCGTGCAAATGGTATTGAATCTTGTCGAACCGCAATCCTCCGGCATCGGCGGCGGCGCTTTTCTGCTGCACTACCAGAGCAAGCGCAAACATCTCGATACGTACGATGGACGCGAAACCGCGCCGATGGCGGCGACGCCTGATCTCTTCATCGGTCCCGACGGTCAACCGCTACCGTTTTCGACAGCGGTCATTGGCGGCCGCTCCGTCGGTACACCCGGTCTGTTGCGGCTACTCGAAGACGCACACCGAGAACACGGTCGGCTGCCATGGGCAGCACTGTTCAAGCCGGCGATCAAACTCGCGCGAAACGGTTTCCCCATCTCTCCTCGTCTGGCGACCGCGTTAGCCGGCGCGGCGGCGATTTGCCAAGAGACACCGGCAAAGGACTACTTTTGTAATTCCGATGGAACACCGAAAACGGCGGGAACGGTACTACGCAATCCGGAGTTCGCGCAGACGCTCGTCGAAATCGCCGCGGGTGGTGCCAAGCGTTTCTATCAGCCGCCGATTGCGCAAGACATCGTCAACACCGTTCGCAATCATCCAACCAATCCCGGCTTATTGACGTTGGCCGATTTGGCGCAATACCGCGCGAAAAAACGGACGGCGGTATGCGGCAGCTATCGCAACACCTGGGAAATTTGCGGTATGAATATGCCAAGCTCCGGTGGCGCGACCGTGCTGCAAACCCTAGGTATTCTGGAGCACTTCGACGTCGGCGCGCTGCCGCCGGAGACGGCGCCGGCGGTGCACTTGATTAGCGAAGCCTATCGTTTGGCCTATGCCGACCGCGCCAAATATATGGCCGACAGCGACTTTGTCGTCGTTCCGGTCGAGGGTCTTCTTAACAAAGATTATCTGCAACGTCGTGCTGCATTGATCGATCTCAACAAGTCGATGGGTGTACCGGAGCCTGGTGTGCCGCCAGGCGCGATGGCAAAAAATGGTCTCGACAACTCTCGTTCGCTGCCTTCCACCAGCCACGTGTCGATCATCGACCGGCACGGTAATGTCGTTTCGATGACAACGTCCATTGAAAGCGCCTTCGGCAGTCATCAATTCGTGCGCGGATTCTTGCTCAATAATCAGTTAACCGATTTTTCGTTTACGTCCGTCGACAGCTCGGGCAACCCGATCGTTAATCGCGTTGAGCCGGGAAAGCGTCCACGCAGCTCGATGGCGCCGACGATCGTGTTCGACCGGGCGGGCAACGTTCGCATGGTCATCGGCTCTCCGGGAGGTAGTAACATTATCCAGTACGTCACCAAGACAATTATCGGTGTACTCGATTGGAACCTCGATATTCAACAGGCGATCAATCTCGGAAATTTCGGCGCGCAGACGACAGCGACAACCGTGCTGGAACAGGATAGCCCGGTCGCAACTCTAGTAGCGGAGCTTCAAGCACTCGGGCATACGGTTTCGGTGACCCAACAGAATAGCGGCCTGCACGGAATTACCGTGCAAAACGATCACAGCGGTTGCGTCGGGCGGCTCGCCGGCGGCGCCGATCCGCGTCGCGAGGGCGTTGCCAAAGGCGATTCCCAACTATTGACGATCAAATCGAACACTTCCGTTCAACAGTGTGATTAACGTCTGACTGCACGGCCAACCGTGAATGTCCACCGTATGAGTGGAAGCACTGGTTGAAGTGAATCACGCTGATGGCACCCGCTCGAATCTTCCAGTCAAAGGGTGTTCCTTATTCACCTTCGTGCATTGCGCCGCAACACTTGCGGCGGTTGTCCGAAGGTGCGTAAGAACGCGCGGCGCATGCGGTCACGGTCGGCGAAGCCGGTTTGTCGTGCCACGGTATCGATCGAGTGACGACCTTGCTCCATCATCAGTCGCGCGGCTTCGACACGAAGATTCTCGATCGCCTTCGCGGGCGACTGTCCGGTCTCGGCGCGAAAGATGCGGCTGAACTGCCGTGGACTCAGACTTGCCGCCTGCGCGAGATCTTCGATCGAAAGGCGCGCGTTGAGATGTTGCTGCGCGTACGTCAACGTTTGCTGAATGCGATCGGACTTGGGCGCCAATTCCAACAGCACTGAGAACTGCGACTGTCCGCCGGCGCGCCGGTGATACATGACGAGTTTTTTCGCCGTGGCACGTGCTACGTCGGCCCCTAAGTCATCCTCGACCAACGCGAGCCCAAGATCGAGGCCGGCGGTCATGCCGGCCGATGTCCAGATAGCACCATCTTTAGTAAAGATACGGTCGGCATCGACTTTGATGTCGGGAAAGCGAGTCTGCAGCTCGGACGCGTAGAGCCAATGGGTGGTGGCTTTCTTGCGCGCCAGCAAACCCGCTTCCGCTAACACGAAGGCGCCGACACAGATCGACGCTATGCGGCGAGTGCGGCGCGCCGCTTTGCGCAAGAAATGTCGTATGCCTTCCGATGACGGCCGCACATCGCTCGCGCCCTCAACCATGAGCGTGTCGAAGTGTGTATTGTCCAACGCTTGCGTGTGGACAGACACACCAACGGATGTCCGAATCGCACCGCCTTTCTCGGAAACAAAGCGCACGTCATAGGTCGGCTTACCGGCCACCAAGTTAGCAACTTCGAAAACGGTCGCGACAGCAAAGCCCATCACCGAATAACCAGGAATAACAACAAATCCGACACGCATAACGGCAACCTCGTCAATGAATACAGGATGTCCTAAAAAGACGTTTATATGTCATTTAAGCCGTTATGGCTAGCACCTAAGCTTCCGCCCGTGTTGATCACTGCTCATAGCGAATGAAAACGTCTAACGATACTTATCGAGCAATTGAAATTACGTCCCCTGGCAAGCTACAGCTCGTCACTCGCCCAATCCGTGAACCAGGACCGGAGCAAGTGCGTCTCAAAGTAGAAGCGGCTGGAATATGTCACTCGGACGCAATGGCCATCGAGGGACATTGGCCAGGCCTGCAATTTCCACGCGTTCCCGGACAAGAAATTGCGGGACGAATTGAGGCCGTCGGAGCAGGGGTCGCAAAATGGAAAGTGGGTCAGCGAGTCGGCGTTGGTTGGTATGGCGGCGAATGCCGGGAATGTGAGCCCTGCCGGCGCGGCGACTTTGTCAATTGTCAGAATCCAATTATTCCGGGTTTTACGATCGATGGCGGCTATGCCGAACAAGCCATCGTGGAAGCAAGAGCATTGGCAAGTATTCCCGATGATATCACCGCGGAAGAAGCGGCTCCGCTCTTATGCGCCGGCGTGACGACCTACAACGCCCTCAGAAACGCAAAGCTTCGGCCCGGCGATCTGGTGGCAGTGCAGGGAATCGGCGGCCTGGGCCACTTAGGTATTCAGTTTGCGAACCGAATGGGGTTTACGACGGTGGCCATTGCCCGAGGCAAGGAAAAGGAAGCGCTTGCACGGAAGCTTGGCGCTCATCATTACATCGATAGTGTTGCAGAGGACGCGGCCAAGGCACTTCAAAAACTGGGCGGCGCCAACGCCATCCTAGCCACCGCGGCGAGTGGAAAATCGATGGGCCCCTTGCTTCCTGGGCTCAAGGCGCGCGGAAAGCTAATTGTCGTCGGCGCTGCGCCTGATCCAATCGAAGTTTCCATTCCTCAACTCATCTTAGGTTCAAAGACCATTCAGGGTGAAGTCGTCGGTACCGCGATCGATATTGAAGACACGCTCGTCTTCAGTCATCGGCAGCATGTCCACTCGATGAATGAAGTGGTCACGTTGGAAGAAGCGCCATCGGCTTACGCCAAGATGATGAAAAACGAAGCTCGATTGATGACGGCATTGCAGCAGATCGCCAAGTAGGAAACTAGAAACACCAGCAACGACATTGCATTGGAGGAAATTATGGACCTTACATTATCGCAATCAGAATCGTTGCTCAGCAGAGCAAAAGCTAAGGCGCTTGAAATCGGTATTCCGATGAACATCGCCGTTCTTGATACGGCCGGCCACTTAAAAGCGTTTCTTAGAATGGACAACGCATTTCTTGGCTCTATCGACATCGCCATTAAGAAAGCCAAAACATCGATGCTTTTTCAGATGAACTCGGAAAAAGTATGGGAATTCCTGCGCCCTGAAGTTGGAGCCTACGGAATGGAGTCTTCAAGTGGAGGACTGATGGGTTTCGCCGGAGGAATGCCAATCAAAGCGGGAGACCAGATCGTAGGATACATCGGTGTATCCGGAGGCCCGATTGATAAGGATTTTGCCGTCGCATCCTCTGCTTCCAATATTAACTAAACAATTTTTGAAAGGGAATTTTATGTCGACGTACAAAACAATTCTAATTACGGGTGCCGGATCAGGTTTTGGCGAAGGAACGGCGATCGGACTTGCGCAGGCAGGATACCAGGTCATTGCCGGTGTTCAAATCGCGCCCCAAGTGACGGCTTTGCGCAAGAAAGCAACGGAACTAGGGCTCGACGGCAAACTCCGGGTCGAAAAACTGGACATCCTCGATGAGTATGACGTCAATCACGCTCTGACATGGAATGTGGATGTTTTGTTCAACAATGCTGGCTACGGTGAATCGGGGCCGATGTTTGAAATCCCGGTGGAGTTGCTCCGGAAAAACTTTGAAACAAACGTCTTCGCACCGTTAGCTCTCACCCAAAAATTTGTCGCCAAATTTATCAAGGAGAAGAAAAAGGCGAAGATAGTCTTTACCTCTTCAATGGGAGGCCTTGTCGCTCCTGTCGGACTTGCGCCTTATTGTTCGACCAAATTTGCTCTGGAAGGCGTGACCGAGGCATTGAGCAATGAGCTCGCGCCTTACGGCATCAAAGTTCAAACCATTAACCCGGGCGGATATTTTACTGGGTTCAATGAACGTGTTGGTGAAACTGCTTATCGTTGGCTCGATGACGCAAAAAATTTCACCAAACGCGCAGATCTCGCTGCTCAGTTAAATCTCTTGATCGGCAATGATTCTGGGCGCCTTGATCCGAAAGAAATGATCGCTGCCATGATCAAGATTGTGCCCTCAGATGAGGGCAAATACAGAAATGTGGCCCCCAAATTCATTGAGGATTTCTTGAGAGATCATCAACAAAAAACTTGGGAACGCACGATTTAACTTTCTTCGGCGTAGCGAAGGCAAGGAGACAAATTTATGTCAACGATGACCATCTCACTGACAGGAATGAAAGCCAGGGTGGCACTAACAAATCCGAACGCGGATCAAGCAATTAGAAAGCAAACTCCCTCATTTAGTTTTCTGCCTCTTTACCTGATGGCGATCGGCACGTTTGCGGTGGGCACCGAGGGTTTTATGATCGCCCCGATCCTACCAAGCGTGGCGGATGACCTGTCGGTGCCCCTAGTCGCAGCGGGCCAGTTGGTGACGATCTTTGCGTTGACCTACGCAATCAGCTCCCCCGTGCTCACGGCTCTCACAGGAAGTCTAAATCGTCGTAGCTTTCTGATAGGAGCAATGGGTCTTTTCGCGCTGGGCAATCTCATTGCGGCCGTGGTGCCCAACTTCATTTCTCTCATTTTTGCCAGAGTTTTTCTTGCCATGGCCGCCGGCCTCTACGTTCCTAATTCGAATGCCGTCGCAAGCATTATGGCGCCTCCGGAAAAACGCGGTCGAGCACTTGCCATCATCAATGGTGGACTAACGGTTGCCATTGTCCTTGGCGTTCCGCTCGGAGCATTTATAGGAAATCATTTGAGCTGGCGAGCGACATTTGGATTTGTCGCATTGCTCGCAGCCATCGCTGTAGTTGGCCTGATGTTGGGTTTACCCAAAGATGCTGGAGCGAATGCGAAAGTAACAACGCTTCGCGAGCGCTTTGCGGTCATTCAGCAGTACAACGTCTTTCCCTCGCTTCTGGTCACTCTACTTTGGGCCGTCGGTGCGTATACCGTTTATACCTATATCGCGCCGGTCACCACTTTGATTACCGGTTGGGCCGGAACCGAAATTGGATATGTCTTATTCCTCTGGGGCGGTTTTGCATTTCTAGGATTGTTGATTGGAGGTGCATTAAGCGATCGACTCGGTGTTCACCGAGTGATCGATTGGGGTATTCCGGCTTTGGGTATATCTCTCGCGGCATTGACTTTGATCTCGCATATCCATGCGGCACTTATCGCAATCCCTCTGTTCCTTTTGACGATGGTGACGTGGGCATTCATGCACTGGGGCGCCTTCCCCGCGCAGCAAGCTCGCCTTATCAATATCGCCGGTGAAAAGCACGCATCAGTCGTTTTATCCCTGAATGCCTCGTTCATGTATCTGGGATTTGCGCTAGGCGCTCTGCTGGGAACTTTTGTGCTCGTTCACAGTGAGGTAGCCAATCTCGGGATTGCGGGGGCACTTGCCGTTGCGGTGTCAGTCGCGTTCTATCTCTTTACAAAGCGTCGTGAAAGATCACGAGCAAGCGGCGGAAGCCGAAGCGAAGTAACCACGCGAGCGATCTCAACATGTGAGCAGCGCGAGCGTGAGGACCGTCGCACACCCGTCACGGATGCTGGTGCCACTGACGCAATCGTTTTGCCGGAGCGATCGAGTCGTGATCGCTGGTCTTGAAACTCGATTTCGATGGAGAGACCCGATGACCGCACTCAAAACTCCAACCACACTGCCGACGGATCGCAGAAGACTGCTCATCGGCCTGCGTAACGCAGCGCTGCTTGCAAGCGCCGCTGTCGTGAGCGGCACCGCAATCGCTCAACCTGCCGAAAACGCGACCAACCAGAGGACAAGGAACATGCCGGGGACAATGAATCTCAACGCCGTCCGCATCATCGATGTCGACGACCTGAAACTCCGTTACCTGCGCAGCGACGGTGAAGGGGGCATTCCGGTGCTGCTCACCAGTCCCTGGCCCGAAAGTCTGTTCGCGTATCAGCGAATCTGGCCGTCGCTGAGCGCTGAGGCGTCGCTGATTGCGTTGGATCTGCCAGGGTTCGGACACTCGGAGGGGCGACCGGATCTCATGTCTCCGAAAACGATGGGCGCCTTCCTGCCGAAGATTCTGGTTGCTCTCGGCGTCGGCCCGGTGCACGCCGTTGGACCGGACGTGGGGACATCAGCACTTCTGTTCGCCGCTAGCAGGCATCCGGATCTGTTCGAGAGTCTGGTGGTCGGCAGCGGCGCCACCGACGCTTCGCTGACGACGGGTGGCCTCAGAAACATTATCGACGCTCCATCGACCAAAGCCTTCGAAGGCGGCAGTGGCGAGGACTTCGCTGCAGGTTCTATCAACCGGATGATGAAGAGCAGGCCCGATCCAGAGATGCTCAAGGACTATCAGGCCGGTTCAGCGGGCCGGCGCTTCATCGAAGCGATGGCTTATGTGCGGGCGTATCCTCGTGATCTCGCCGAACTGCATGCGCTTCTTCCTAATGTTCGCACGCCGGTTCTTAGCATCTGGGGAACGCACGATCCGATCGTTCCCCCGTCCAACGCCGACGTACTCGACAGGAAGCTGCCGAGGACCCGGTCCGTCCTGCTCGATAGCGGTCACTTCGTCTGGGAAGACCAAGCCGAGCAATATGCGGCGGCGGTCCTGGACTGGATCCGGGGCGGCTATCGGGCTCCCTGAGCGGCGCCCCCGGCAAATGAAATTTCATTCTCAATTATTTTTATAATCCAACAGGAGATACCGTGAAGCTCAATAAAACTATTGTTCATCTACTTGCGACAATCGGTTTGGTCGCTTGCGCAACCGTGAGTACAGCGCAGGCCGCGGCGCCAATGCATCCGAAGCAGGTGCCCGGTTACTACCGGATGATGCTCGGCGCATTTGAGATCACCGCGCTGCACGACGGTGGTATCGGTATCGATTCGGCGTTGATGCGGGGCAATCAGGCGGAAATTCAATCCACGCTAGCGCGCGCCCTTATCATGAATTCCAAGGAGGTTCCGGGATCGGTGGTGGGCTTTCTGGTTAACACGGGTTCCAAGCTGGTCCTCATCGACGCTGGCGCGGGCGGGCATTGGGGCGGGCCGGCGTTGGGCAGACTGGTGAGCAACCTGAAGGCGGCGGGTTACCGTCCCGATCAAGTGGATCTTGTTCTCGTGACTCATCTGCATGCCGACCATGTTGGCGGCATCTACGACAGCAAGGGCAATCGCGTTTTCAAAAACGCCGAGATCATGATGAAGCGGGCGGACAGCAACTATTGGTTGTCGAAGGAAGCGGCTGCCATGGCTCCGGAAGCAGCGCAAATCTTTTTCACGGTCGCCCGTGACGCCGCCAAGCCCTATCTTGCCGCGGGAAAATGGAAGCCGTTCGAGGGAACGCCGGAGATCGTGCCGGGGATTCGTCCGAAAGAAATTGCCGGTCACACCCCGGGACATGTCGGGTATGAAGTCGAATCGCAAGGTCAGAAACTACTTATTTGGGGCGACGTGGTGCATATGGCTGCCGTGCAGATGCCGCATCCCGAAGTCGGCATTGTTTTCGACGTTGACGGTCCGACGGCAATTAAATCGCGCGCCGCGCTGTTTGCCGAGCTAGCGGAAGAGAAGACGTTGGTCGGCGGGGCGCATATACCGTTCCCGTCGCTGGGTCGTCTGCGAAAGGAAGAGACGGGCTACACCTGGCTGCCAGTTACGTTCATGAACCTCAAGTAATCGACGAAATGCCGAGGATGCGCAACGGCATCCTCGCGCTTCTTTTTTGTGAGAGAACGAGATGAGGCCGCAATTGAATCAACCTGGCGAGACATGGATTTCGGTAGTGAGAAAAATTGGCACGCCTGATTTTCAAACCGTGTTTGCCCCTGATGTGGAGCTTAATGCCTCCACGCTAAATTACTCCCTAATCGGCCCATCAGAGATCGGCTTCTTTTTTTCCGCCACGAGCAAAATGTATGAAAGTCTCGAGTTTACCGACGAAGTTAGATCCAATAACAAAATCTACTTAGAGTGGCAGGGCGTGTTTCACGGGCAAGTAGTGAAGGGGGTTACAATCTTGTCCCGGAATGAAATCGGCAAGATCAATAGCATAAAGTTGTTTCACAGCCCACGCATGGTCTTGCAAGCTTTCTCTCTTGAGCTTCGGGAGCGATTAACGGGTATCTTGGATAGTAAACATTTTGACTAGCACGGAAAAGGTAGTCATTCGTTGATCGAGCCGGTTACCCAATCGACGATGCGTTGGTAAGGGGCGGTGGCTAGGCTCTCCAGCAGCCGCTGAAACTGATCCGCGATATTTTCCATCGTGGCCGCCTCGAATAGTTCGGTGGAGTAACTCAACGAACCTGAAACCATCGCGCCATCATCGTTGAGTCCTAAATTGAGTTCACAGCGAGACGTGAATTGCGCTGGTACGATGGCGTCGACAGTAAGCCCAGAAAACGCTTGAACACCATCCACGGGTGCGTTATTGAGCGTCAGCATCGTTTGGAACAGCGGTTGTAGGGTGGAGCCGACCGGCCGCGCCAGTGCCTGAACGATACGCTCGAACGGTAGATGCTGATGGACGTACGCCGCCAACACCGCCGCCTTCACTTGTGCCAACAGATCGATGCCGGTGAGACCGTCGTCGAGCTGCACCCGCAACGCCAGTGTATTGACGCACAACCCCACCAACTCTTCCCATTCCTGCCGCGGTCGATTGGCGGTGGCAGAACCGATCACGACATCGGTTTGGTCGCTTAAATGCCCCATCAATGCGGCCCAGCCGGCGATCAAAATCATATATAAGGTGGCTCCTTGATCCTGCGCCAGGTGCCGCAACTGTTCGGTCAATTTCGGTGATAGTGCGAACGGTAAGCTCGCTCCCGCGAATGAGGGGACGGTGGGCCACGGCCGATCGGTCGGCAAGGCCAGCCGCGCCGGCGCTCCCGTCAGATGGCGGATCCAGAAATCCAAATGCGGTTGCGCGTCGGTGCTCGCCGCCCAGTGCCGTTGCCACGATGCAAAATCGGCGAATTGCCATGGCGGCGGTGGCAGCGGATTTGACTGTCCTTGTACGAACGCCGCATACAACGGAGCGCTTTCGCGCAGTAGAACTTTGCTCGACCAGCCGTCGCAGATAATGAAGTGATATGCCAGCAGCAGAACGTGCTCCTGATCTGCGAGCCGCAACAAGCGGGCACGCATCAGCGGACCCTTAGCGAAATCGAACGGCTCGCGCAGCGCTTGGTGCCCCACGTCTGCGATAACGTCTGTACGTTTGCTGGCGGGTACCTCGTGCCAGTCTTCGACCTGCAGTCGCAAACCGTTGTTTACGTCGTCGATACACTGCACCAGCTGACCATCGACCTCCACGAATCGGGTACGCAACGATTCATGTCGCGCTGCCAAGCAATCCAACGTCATCTGCAACGCCGACACATTGACCGGACCGTGCAATCGCAACAAGACGACCCGATGATAGGCGGTGCTGGCCTTCGGTTGCTGCCGTATTAATTCCCACAACCGTTGCTGCGCAAATGACAACGGCAACGATCGCGTCCGATCCGCGTGCGGCAGCGGGGGCAACTTGGCAGCGCCGGTGTTGCCGATCGCGCGCGCCAGTGCGATCAGCGTCGGGTGTGCGAACACATCGCGCAGTGGAATCTCACGATCGAGCAATGGGCGCAACCGTGCGACCAACTGCACGGCCAACAGCGAATGTCCACCGAGCGCAAAGAAATCATCGTAGCGGCCGACCTGAGGCACCTGCAGCAATGTTTGCCAAACCGATGCGATAGCACACTCGATGTCGCCTTGTGGTGGTTCGTAAGGCTGGCTCGCGAGCGCTGACGTGTCCGGTGCCGGTAGGGCGGCGCGATCGAGCTTGCCGTTGGGGGTGAGTGGCCAATGTTCGAGCACGACGAAAGCGCTTGGCACCATGTAGTTGGGTAAGTGCTCGTTCAGTTGTTCGCGCAACGTGGCGGCGGGTATTTCCTTACCCGGTTGGGCGATGACATACGCGATCAGCCGCCGATGGTCTGCACCCTCTGCACGCGCAACGACCACCGCCTCGCGTACGTCGGCACAGGCGAGCAACTGCGCTTCGATCTCACCCGGCTCGATACGAAAGCCACGTATCTTGACCTGAAAGTCGTTGCGTCCAAGATATTCCAGCGTGCCATCGGCGCGCCAACGGCCCAAATCGCCCGTACGATACAGTCGCGCATCGGCGTGCCGATTATATGGATCAGACACGAAACGTTCGGCCGTCAGTGCCGGCCGATTCAAATAACCGCGAGCAACGCCGGCACCGCCGATATAAATTTCGCCGGCAACACCGATCGGTACCGGTTGCCGTTCACGGTCCAATACGTACAGCTGGGTATTGTCGATCGGTCTGCCGATCGGCGGCAGCGCCGTCCATTCATTGACTTGCTCCACCAGCAAGAACGATGTCGCGACATGCGTCTCGGTCGGACCGTAGTGGTTATACAGACGGCAGCTACGCAGCTGCCGGAAGCATTGTTGGATCATCGGTTCGATACGCAACTGCTCGCCGGCCGTAATCACCGCTTGCAGGGTGGGCAGCGCCAGCTGTTGTTCAACGATAGCGTGCGCTAACGGCTTCAGTGCGGAAAATGGAATAAACAGCCGTTCAATCTGTTGTGCCCCGAGGAATGCGGCTAACGCGGAGGAGTCGCGGCGGATATCGTCATCAGGAATGAGCACCAACTCACCGCCGAAACCGATCGTCGAAAATATTTCCTGGAATGCCACATCAAATCCCAACGCGGCGAATTGCGCGGTTCGCGGACATGAGTACGCATTGGATCGGTGCTGCCAGTGCAGCAGGTTCATCAATGCCTGATGTTCCATAGCGACTCCCTTCGGTTTCCCGGTAGAGCCGGAGGTATAGATGACGTAAGCCAGGTGACTGGCGGTTAGACCGAGCGCAACGGGATCGGGGTCGTACGTGGGTTGCAATGCAAACACCGGATCGTCCAACATCAACGTAGGCCATTTTCCGACGGGCAGACGCTGACGCCGCGTAGCTTGGGTTAACAACATCGACGGAGCGCTGTCTGCCAACATGAACGCCAATCGCTCTATCGGATAACAGGGATCGATCGGCACATACGCGGCGCCGGCTTTGAGAATACCGAGGAGTCCGATGACCATTTCGACACCGCGCTCGATACATACCGCCACGCGATCGTCAGGACGAATGCCGTGCTCGATCAGATGATGCGCCAGTTGATTGGCGCGCTGATTCAGCTCGCGATAGGTAAGCGATTGCTTGTTGCAGACAACGGCCGTAGCTGTCGGTGTCTTCTGAACCTGTGTCTCGACTAACTGATGGATCAATGAATGCCGTGGATAACCCTTCACCGTGTCGTTGAAGGCTGTCAGCAACTGCGCGCGCTCTGTCGCCGGCAAAATGCTTAGGGTGTCGAGAGGTCGTTGCGATGTGTTTTCCAGCGCTTCCACCAGACCGTCGATGACGGTGTGCAAGTAGCCGACGATGCGCGCCGGCTCTACGCCTTCGCATTGGACCGTTACAGAAAATCCTGTTGGGAATTCATCCACCGAGATGGTGAAGGGATAATTCGTACGTTCTTCGCCGGCGATAATCCGCATACCGTCCATGGTCGCCGCCGGCTGTGGGTGACTATGTCGATAATTCAGCAGCGTGGTAAACAGCGGCAGCGGCGGCATCACTTGGCTGTAGCGCTGGACCAGCGCCAGCGACGCATGTTCGTGTGCCAGCAGTTCACTGATGCGTTGATAGGCCACTGCAATCGCTTTACGAACCGTCAGTCCCGACAGCGACAGGCGGATCGGCAGCGTATTGATGAATACGCCTAACGTTCGATCGACGCCTTCGATGTCCCGTGAGCGGCCTAACAACAGAGTGCCGAACACGACATCCTGACGGCCGCTACAAGCGGCGAGAACTTGGGCCCAGGCGACATGAAACAATACGCCGGGCGTAACGCCTTCTTGACGGGCGCTGTCGCGCAATCGTCGCGACAACGATTCACTCAGTGCAACCGTCGCTTCCTTTATCTGGGTGCCATTTCGCCGCACGTTGAGAATCCCGAAGGGAGCCGTGGGTTCGTCCACGTCGCCGAGTTGTTGCCGGAAGTAGGCGGCGTGCTCACTGGCCGGAACCGCCAGCGCTTGGGCAACAAAATGGCGATAGGGCAGGGGCGCGGGCAACACGTCGGATCGGCCGGCGAGCAGCGTGTGTATTTCGGCGATGATGGCTTCCAGGGTCACGTGGTCGATGACCAAGTGAGAATAGAGTAAGGCCAAGTAGTACTCGCCACTCTGCGGGTCGGCCGCGGTATACGCTTCTAAGAGTGGAGCGCGTTGTAAGTCGAGGCGTCGATGACGCGGATTGGTGTGCTGAAGTAACTGCGCCAATTCATCATTCGTCGTTGCAACGGCTAATTGATTCCGCGACAGCTGGCTTCGACGATGTACGACCTGCACCGGCCGAGACAAATCGCGCCAATGGATCGAGCTACGCAAGATGTCGTGACGATCGATGACGGCTTGTAAAGCGGCCAGAAACGCATCGAGCTTGGTCTGGCTGGCGAATGCCACCACCGAGCGCAGCAGATAGGGATCGCCTTCGCTTTCCAGCAGATGATGGAACAGCAGCCCCTCCTGCATTGGCGATAGGGGGTAGATATCTTGGATGTTGGCGAGTCCTTCCGGAATGATCGCAATGAGCCGGTCGATCTCGGTTTGAGTCAGCGTTACGAGTGGCAACAGATCGGGAGTGATGCAGGTGCAGTCACCCGGAATTCGATTGGCAGGAATTTGAAGCGTCGGCGTCGCTCCCGTGCCGGCGATGGTAGCGGCTAATTCGACTACCGTGGGTGAAGCGAAGACGCTTTTTAAATCGACGCGCAATCGCGATTGCTGCAGCAGCGGCAACTGGCGCAGTCGAACGATCAGTTGCATGGCTAACAGCGAATGCCCACCGAGCTCGAAAAAATTGTCGTGGCGGCCAACGCTCGACACGCCGAGCAGGTCTTGCCAGACCGTGGCAATCGCTAGTTCAAAATCACCTTGCGGGGGCTCGTAGGCGCGTCTCATGCCAGCGGAGACATCCGGGGCCGGCAACGCCGGGCGATCGATTTTGCCGTTGGGAGTGAGCGGCAAACGCGGAAGCACGACAAAGGCGTTGGGAACCATGTATATGGGCAATCGACTGGCTAGGTGCTCACGCAACGCCGCAATCGATACCGCTGGATGATCATGCGTGGTCAGGTAAGCGACCAGGCGCCGATCGCCGGGACTGTCTTCACGGGCGATGACGATAGCGTCGCGTATACCAGGGTAGGCGAGTAGCTGTGTTTCGATTTCGCCTAACTCGATACGAAATCCGCGGATTTTGACCTGAAAGTCATTGCGCCCGAGGAACTCGATATCGCCATTCGGCCGATGACGCGCGAGGTCCCCCGTTTTGTAGATTCTCGCCTCCGGGTCGGCAACGAATGGGTCCGGTAGGAAGCGTTCGGCGGTGAGATCGGGACGGTTCAAATAACCTCGTGCGACGCCTGCGCCACCGATATAAAGCTCGCCGACCACTCCCATCGGAACCGGTTGCCGATGCGCATCTAATATATAGATGCGCGTATTGGCGATCGGCCGACCGATGTGCGCGGCAAATCCCTGCTCCTGATCCATGGCGACCCACGTCGAATAGGTCGTGGTCTCGGAGGGGCCATAGAGGTTGCACACAGTTTTGACGCGGGTCTCGCCGAAGAGTCGGTCAACCAGCGTTTGTTTGAGCGGTTCGCCAGCGAGATTGATCGTATGGATTGTGTCGGGGATACCTTGGTGGTCGAGCAAGGCCTGGATTGCCGATGGCACGGTATTGATCAGCGTAATGACACGAGAAGGTGCGCTGGCCAACGCCAGCAGGTCGTGTCGGATATCGATGACAGCGCCGATCGAGAGCGGTACGAAGCATTCGTACACCGCCAGATCGAAGTTGAGCGATGTTGAAAATACCGTGTGGGCGAGTTCTTTCTCGGTAAACGCCGACCGTGCCCAACGGATCAAATTGACGGTGTTTCGGTGCTCGATGGCAACGCCTTTCGGAGCGCCCGTCGAGCCCGAGGTATAGATTACGTAAGCTAAGTGTTGATCCGTCAACCCCAACACCGTCGGGTCCGGGTTGTCGTGAGATTGTTGGGCGAGAGTGGTATCCGTATCTATTGCCACCACTGGGAGCGTGTGCCGAGGCAAACGATCTTTTAGCGATGCCTGCGTCAACAACCCAACCGGTGCGCTATCCTCCAGCATGAACTGCAATCGCTCTATCGGATAACTCGGATCTAGCGGCACATACGCAGCCCCCGCTTTAAGAATACCGAGGAGCCCCACCACCATGTCGAGCCCACGCTCGACACAGATCGCGACGCGATCATCAGGACGGATGCCTTGTGCGATGAAATGGTGTGCCAGTTGATTGGCGCGTCGATTCAGCTCGTGGTAGGTGAGTTCGTGTCCATCACAAATCGCCGCCATCGCGGTCGGCGACCGCTCCACTTGCACCTCGAACAATTGCTGGATCAATCGATCCCTTGGATAGTCAACGGCCGTATTGTTGAAACCGACCAGCAATTGCTCGCGCTCGCTCGGCGACAAGATGTTAATAGTGCCGATCGGTCGTTGCGGCGTATGTTCCAGCGCTTCGATCAGTCCTTCCATCGCAGTCTGCAAGTAACCGGCAATGC
The DNA here is from genome assembly GCA_016199745.1 of Gammaproteobacteria bacterium. Classification (NCBI taxonomy): domain Bacteria; kingdom Pseudomonadati; phylum Pseudomonadota; class Gammaproteobacteria; species Gammaproteobacteria bacterium. Next base: position 49,729 of record JACQFZ010000035.1, on the reverse strand, counting down.
GCGATGGATCGATCACTTCGCATTGCACCGTCAACGCAAACCCTTGCCCGAAGTCATCCACGGAAATAGTGAACGGGTAGTGGGTGCGTTCGTCGATGCGAATGGGCTGTATGCCGTCCCACGCGGTGGCAGTGCCGGTGGCGGAGCTATGTCGGTAATTAAGCAAGGTGGTGAACAGCGGCAACGGCGGCGCGACACCGCTGCAACGTTGCGCCAGCGGCAACGGCGCCAGCTCGTGTTCTAGTAACTCGCTTAAACGACGATGCGTTTCTTGCACTATCTGCTGAACACTTCTCCCTGCCAACAACAGTCTGATAGGCAAGGTGTTCAGCAGGATTCCTACCAGCGGGTCCGCGCCCTGAGCGCCCTGCAGCCGTCCCGACAGCACGGTGCCGAACACGACGTCGTCGCGACCGCTGCAACGCGCGACGACTTGAGCCCAAGCCGCATGGAACAGCACCGCCGGCGATACGCCCGACTGACGGGCAACGCGTCGGACGCGTTGTGCCAGGGTTTCACTCAAGGGAACGGTGACAGGATCGATCTCGAACCCAGCGTCACTTGATTTCACCAAGATGCCGAAAGGCGCGGTTGGCGCATCCACATCACTCAGCTGTTTGCGAAAGAATGTCTCATGCCCTGAGACAGACACAGCCAACGCCTGCGCCACGAAATGGCGGTAGGGGAACGGTGTTGCCAGCGAATCGGCTTGCCCGGCGAGCAACTTCTGAGTCTCACCGATCATGATCTCCAGGGTAATGTGATCGACGACCAGATGATGAAACAGAAGCGCCAAATAGCACGATTCGGAAAGCGGGTCAGCTGCAAGATATGCACTTAGTAGAGGAGCGCGCTGTAGGTTGAAATCGCGACCACGCGGATTGGTAAGCGCAAGCAATTGCGCCAAAACTTGACCGGAATCCACCGGTGGCAATGCCTCGATGAGCAGTCGGGCGCGACGATGCACGACTTGTACGGGTCGATACAGTCCGTCCCAGTGAACGGAGCTGCGCAGAATATCGTGACGATCGATGATGATCTGTAGCGCCGCTAGAAAATCGTCCAGCCGGGAGCGATTGGCAAACGCCAGCACCGCACGCGACAGATAGACGTCATCCGCGTCGGTCTCCAGCAGATGATGGAACAACAAACCTTCCTGCAGTGGCGTCAGCGGATAAATATCTTGGATGTTGCTGACGCCGCCGGATACGTTGGCGACGATGGCGTCAATCTCCGTCTGCGTCAGTGATACCAGCGGTAGCAGAGCAGGGGTGATGTGGGTGCAGTCAGCGGAGATAGGATTCGGCGGCGCTAACACACGAGGGATGGCCGGCGCACTTGTCATGGCCGCTGCTAAGCCGGCCAAGGTCGGCGCATCAAAAACGGTACGAACATCGATGCACCAGCCCTGTTCCCGCAACCGTTCGATTAGCGTAACGGCTAACAATGAATGGCCACCTAGCTCGAAGAAATGATCCTGACGGCCGACGGAGGATACGTCTAGCAGATCTTGCCAGATCTCGGCGATCGCGCGTTCGATTTTCCCTTGCGGCGCTTCATAGAGGCGCGTAACTAACGCCGATGCATCCGGCGCCGGTAATGCCTTGCGGTCGATCTTACCGTTGGGTGTCAACGGTAGGCGTTCAAGAATTACGAAGGCGTTTGGGACCATGTGCTCCGGCAATCGCGGGAGCAAGTGCGCGCGCAGCGCCGCTGTCGACAACTCGGCGCCATCCTGCGCCGCCACATATGCAACCAGGCGCTTGTCCTCATGCGCCACCACCACCGCTTCGCGCACGCCGGTCGCTTTGAGTAACTGCGCCTCAATTTCGCCGGGCTCGATGCGAAAGCCACGTAACTTGATCTGAAAATCATTGCGTCCGAGAAACTCGATCGTGCCGTCTTTTCGATACCGACCGAGGTCACCGGTGCGATACAGTTTGGCGCCCGCTTGCGTGCTAAACGGATCGGGCACAAAGCGCACGGCCGCTAGTTCGGGACGGTTGAGATAGCCACGCGCAACACCGATGCCACCGATATAGATTTCACCAGCGACACCTATGGGGACTGGTTGCCGACGGGGGTCCAACACATAGGCCGACAGGTTGGCGATGGGGCGTCCAATCGGTACCCGGTCGCCAACATGATCGGCGCGACAAGGGTGGATTGTGGCGCATACCGTGGTTTCGGTCGGACCGTAGGCATTGAACAAGCGATGTCGATTTGCCCAACGCCGCGCCAATTCGGGCGCGCAGGATTCACCGGCGACAATCAGCGTCATCGGTGCGAGATCCGTATCTTCGGCGAGGGTAGTCAACACGGACGGCGGCAAGGTCAGGTGAGTAATGTGCGCGCGCTTTAGCAGGGTCAATAACGGCTCGCCCGGCTGCAACGCGTCCCGTGATGCAAGAGACAAGCAAGCGCCGTTGCTCAAGGCCATGACGATTTCCCAAACGCTGGCGTCAAAGCTAAAAGACGCGAACTGCAACACTCGACTCTCGGGAGTCACGTTGAACAACGAGACCTGCGCTTGCGCTAGATTGACTAGCCCGCCGTGGTGATTCATCACCCCCTTCGGCATGCCGGTCGAGCCCGAGGTATAGATCACATACGCCAGGTGTCGAGGCGTTACGCCGAGACTGGCCGGATCGGGATTATGCGTCGGCAGGGATGCCAACGCGGTCGCGCTATCGCGATCATCCAATACCACCACGGGGACCTGCTCCGCCGGCAGTTGTTGGCGCAACGCCGTTTGCGTCAGCAGCGCGCACGGCTGACTGTCGGCCAACAAATATGCCAGACGCTCGCGAGGATACGCGGGATCGAGTGGCACATACGCGGCGCCGGCTTTCAGGACGCCGAGCAATCCGATGATCATATCGAAGCCACGCTCGACGCAAATGGCGATTCGGTCATCCGGGCGAACACCAAGCGCCAAGAGTGCGTGGGCCACGCGATTGGCGCGGCGATTGAGTTCATTGTAAGAAAGCGTTCGATCTTCGAATGTCAGCGCCGTCGCGTCGGGTCGCGTTGCCGCTTGCGCTTCGAACAACTGGTGGATGAGTTGTTCGGGAAGGTCAAGTCGTTTCATGGCCATTCCACTCCACCAGCTGTTGCTGACGCTCTACGGCGGAAAGTAACGGCAACTCGTATATCGGTTGTGTGTCATCGGTGATCATTGCCATCAGCAGCGTCTGCAAATGCCCCACGAAGCGTTCGATAGTCTCTTGTTCGAACAGTGCGCCCGCGTACTGCAGTTCACCGGCGATGTGATCGCCGGTCTCGTTCAGCGATAACAGCAAATCGAATGAAGTCGTAGTGCGCGCCAGTTCCATCGGTGCAAGTTGTAAATCGGGCAAGGTCGCTTTCCTGTCCATCGGCGTGTTGTTCAACACCAGCGCTACCTGAAACAGTGGGCTGTGGCTGAGAGAGCGTTCCGGCTGCAAGGTTTCCACCACGTGCTCAAACGGAACGTGTTGGTGGGCAAACGCCGACAGCGTCAACGCTTTCGCTTGGCTCAGCACCTGCGCAACCGTCGCCTCGTCATCGAGCGTTATCCGCAACGCCAGCATGTTGACGAAGAACCCGATCAGCGATTCCACTTCGGGCCGTTGACGATTGGCGACCACGGTGCCGATGACGAGATCGGATTGCCCGCTGAGGCGCGCCAGTAAAATCGACCAGCCGGCGAGCAACGTCATGAACAGCGTGGTGCCGTGGCGCTGGCCCAGGGTCTTGAGCGCGCGGGTCAGTTCGACGGAGAGCGTGAAGCGGACGGCAGCGCCGGCATAACTCTGTCTTGCCGGGCGCGGATAATCGAACGGCAGTTGCAACAACGCCGGCGCGTCCGCTAATTGTCGACGCCAGAAATCGAGCGGCGTGCGGACGATGTCGGTCGAGAGCGCTTGCCGTTGCCAAACCGCGTAGTCGACGTATTGAATTGGCAGCGACGGCAACGGATCCGGTTCACCGTGCACGAACGCCGCGTAGAGCACGGACACCTCCTTAACCAGAATTCCGATCGACCAGCCGTCCGAGATGATGTGATGGTGATTGAGGTAGAGAATGTGTTCGTCGTCACCGAGCACCAGCAGGCATCCATGAATGAGCGGCCCGTTGGCGATATCGAACGGCTGACGTAGGTCGTTGCTGACCAGATGATTTACCGCGGCTTGCTGTTCCTGTGGCGTCGCATCGCGCAGATCCTGCTGCGTCAAGGTAAATCCGCACTCGGCCGGTGCGATCACTTGCCGCGGTTCGCCGCCGGCTTTAATGAAGGTTGTGCGTAACGTTTCGTGTCGTGCGACGAGTCGATTGAACGCCGCCTGTAGCGCCGGCACATTGAGCTTGCCCTGCAGCCGCAGTGCCACCGGTTGTTGATACGCGGCGCTTGCGGCTGGATCTAATTGATCGAGGAACCACAAGCGTTGTTGCGCGAACGAGAGCGGCAACGGTTGCGCGCGATCTATCGACAGAATCGGTGGCAGTACAACCCGTGTCGCCGCCGCCACGCGTTGCGCGAAACCTTGCAGCCTCGGTTCGGCGAAGAGCTCGCGCAGCTCAATGTCGACCGCCAACGTCTCGCGCAATCGGTTGATGCATTGCACGGCCAGCAGCGAATGGCCGCCGAGCTCGAAAAAATGATCCTGACGACCGACGCGATCGACGCCGAGCAATGTCTGCCAAAGGTTGGCAATAGCGATCTCGACAGCGCCGATCGGTGCTTCGTACCGTTGCTGGAGGTAAGTCGCATCGTTCGGTGCCGGCAGGGCAGTACGATCGAGCTTACCGTTGGGCGTGAGCGGGAGCGCATCGAGCACCACATAAGCCGCCGGCAGCATGTACTCTGGCAATGCCGCTGCAAGATGGGTTCGCAGATCGGCGATCGATATCGCATCATCTGTCGACGGCTGTTCTCCCTCTCCCTCCGGGAGAGGGTCGGGGTGAGGGAAGTTTGTTGTCGAAGATAGCGGCATTTCCCTCACCCCATCTCCTCTCCCGAAGGGAGAGGGGTAATAAGCACGCAATAAGTAGGCGACGAGACGCAAGTCACCGAGGTCGTTGCGTACCGTCACCACCGCCTCACGTACACCAGGGAATTTCTTCAGTTGCGCCTCGATTTCGCCAAGCTCAATCCGAAATCCGCGGATCTTTACCAGCGAGTCAGTGCGGCCGAGGAATTCGATCGTGCCGTCCGGCAAATAGCGCGCGCGATCGCCGGTTCGGTACATTCGGGCGTCGGGCGTGGCGGTGAACGGATCCGGGAGAAAACGTTCAGTGGTGAGGTCGGGTCGGTTCAGGTAACCGCGCGAAACACCGGTCCCGCCGATATAGATTTCACCGGTTGCTCCCATCGGCACCGGTTTATGTGCATCTAATATATAGATGCGCGTGTTGGCGATAGGGCGACCAATCGGCTCGATGGGTGTAGCGACACCGCTAGCGAGTATCTGTAGCCCCGTCGACCAAATCGTCGTCTCCGTCGGCCCATACAAATTCCACAGCGCCTTCACCCGTGGGCGCAGTCGTCTGGCTAGTTCCGTCGGTAACGCTTCTCCGCCACAAAGCGCCGTGAGTTGTAACGCTTGCCAACCATTCGTCATCACCTCAGCAACAACCGCAGGGTCTCCCTCCCCCCTTGTGCTGCGCATGGACGCGCGAATGTCGCGAGCGCAGGATGCGCTGGAGCAACCGGGGGAGGAAACAAGGGAGAGGGGGCTTCTTAGCGAGGAAGAGAGGAAAGGGGAACGCTCCGCCAGCAACAGTCGCCACGTCGCCGGGGTCGCTTGCATGATGGTGATAGCGAACTGCTCAATCGCCTGTATCAAGAACTCCGCATCAGCGGTATGACGTCGGTCAACAAGGACGACTTGCCCGCCATTGATTAGCGGCAGGTACCACTCGAGACCGGCGATATCGAACGACAAGGTCGTCACTGCCAACAACACGTCCTGTTGCGTTATATCGAGGGTCTCCGAGAAGTGACGTAGAACGTTTACGACGGATGCGTGGTCGACCATCACTCCCTTGGGTTGTCCCGTGGAACCCGAGGTGTAGATGACATAGGCGAGAGGTGATGCGGTAAGACCGGACTTCACATCCGGATTGGTGTCCGGCTGCTGCAGGAATCTATCGGCTGCATCCAACGCTACCACCGGCACAGTGACTTTCGGCAAGCGGTTACACAACGCGGATTGCGTCAGCACTATCGTCGGTGCGCTATCCGCCAGCATGAATGCCAATCGCGCCTCGGGGTAACTCGGATCGAGCGGCACATAGGCGGCGCCGGCTTTGAGGATACCGAGCAGACCGATCATCATGTCGAAACCGCGTTCGACATAGAGTGCGACGCGGTCGTCAGAACGAATACCGAAGGACAAGAGTGCATGCGCCACTTGATTGGCGCAACGATTGAGCTCGCCATAACTAAGGCGCTCCCCCTCGAACACCACAGCGGTGGCTAATGGTGTCCGCTCGACTTGGGCCTCGAATAACTGATGGATCAATTGACCCTGCGGGTAATTTACCGCGGTCTCGTTAAATCGGATCAGCAGTTGCTCACGCTCGCTCAACGGCAAGATGCTGAGAGTATCGAGGAGTTGCTGCGGCGCATGCTCCAATGCGTCCACCAGTCCTTCGATAGCGGTGTGCAAATAACCGGCGATGCGCGCTGGTGCAATCGCTTGGCATTGAACCGTCAACGAGAATCCGGCGGCGAAATCATCGACGGCGATGGTAAATGGATAGTGCGTACGTTCCTCGCTGGCGAGCAAGCGCACGCCTTCCCAAGCCGACATAGCGGCCGCGGAAGGGTCGCTATGCCGATAGTTCAACAGCGTGGTAAACAGCGGCAGCGGCGGTGCCACTCGACTGCAGCGTTGCGCAAGCGCTAGCGGCGCATGCTCGTGCGCCAGTAGCTCGCCTAGACGTTGGCGCATTTGCTGAACCGCTTCACTGACGCTGTATTTGGCCGCCAGCGAGAATCGAATTGGCAGCGTATTAAGCACTACGCCGAGTATCCGATCGTTACCTTCCATACCGTGGGAACGTCCTAGTAGCACGGTGCCGAAGACGACGTCATCCTGGCCACTGCAAGCGGCAACGACCTGAGCCCAGGCCAAATGAAATAACACCGCCGGCGTGACACGGTGTCGTCGGGCGCTATCGCGCAAGCGCTGTGACAGCGTTTCCGGCAACGCAACCGTAGTTTCTTTTATATGAGCACTATCTCCCGGTACGTTGAGTAGACCAAAGGGGGCAGTTGGTGCATCGATATCACCGAGTTGTTGCCGGAAATACGCTTCCTGTTCGGTTGTCGGAAGCGCGAGAGTTTGGGCAACAAAATTTCGATAGGGTAGCGGTGTCGGCAGCCGATCGGACTTTCCGGCAAGCAGCATCTGCGTCTCGTCAATAACGACGCCCAACGTCACTTGGTCGCATACCAAGTGCGAATAGAGCAACGCTACGTAGCACTGCCCGTTCTTCGGATCTGTCACCGTATACGCCTGCAGCAGCGGCGCGCGTTGTAAGTCGAGACGCTTGTGGTGATCGGTGTGGTGCTGTAACAGCGTCAGTGCATCGTCCGATGCGGTTGCCGTTAGCTCTTTCACCGACAGCTGCGCTTGGCGATGCACCACTTGCACCGGTCGAGACAGGCCGCGCCAGTGAATCGAGCTGCGCAGGATGTCATGACGATCAAGCACGGTTTGCCACGCCGCCAGAAAACTTTCTAATCGGTTCCGGTTGTCGAAGGTCAGCACCGAGCGCAGCATGTAGATGTCTCTCTCGGTTTCCATCAAGTAATGGAAAAGAAATCCTGCCTGCAGCGGCGACAGCGGGTAGATGTCCTGAATGTCGGCGACGCCTTCGGGGACATCTGAAACAATCCGGTCGATCTCTGCTTGTGTCAGCGATACCAGCGGTAATAAATCGGGAGTGAGGGCGGTACAGTCGACGGGAATCCGATTGGGCGGCACTTGAAAAGTCGGCTTGGTAGCGTCGCCGGCGATGACCGCCGCCAGCCCAGCCACCGTGGGCGCAGAAAACACGGCGCCCGCGTCAATCGTCAGCCCTTGTTGTTCCGACGCCGGCAATTGACGTAGTCGTGCAATCAGTTGCACGGCCAACAACGAATGGCCGCCGAGTTCGAAGAAGTTATCGTGGCGGCCGATGGTCTCGATATTGAGCAGCTCCTGCCAAACCGCGGCAACGGCACGCTCGAGATGACCTTGCGGTAATTCGTAAGGGCGGGTCACGCGTGCCGATGCATCGGGCGCCGCTAACGCCTGGCGATCCAGCTTACCGTTGGGCGTGACGGGTAGCGCGTCGAGCGCCACATAAGCGGTGGGAAGCATGTACTCAGGCAGCCGACTGGCGAGGGCATTGCGCAATTCATGAGGATCGAGTTTCGTTACCACGTATGCCACCAATTGCTTATCGCCCGGGCGATCTTCCCGCGCAACGACAACAGCCTCGTGCACATCCGGCAGCGCGCCGAGGGCGGCCTCGATTTCGCCGAGCTCGATACGCGCGCCGCGTATTTTTACTTGATGATCTCGCCGCCCCAAGAAATCGATCACGCCATTGGCACGGTAACGCCCCAGATCGCCGGTGCGATAGCAGCGCTTCCCGGGCGCGAACGGATTCGGCACGAATGATTCGCGGGTCTTCTCGGGATCATTTAAGTAACCGCAACCGACGCCGACACCGCCGACATAAATTTCTCCGGCTACGCCGATCGGGACCGGTTGAAGATATTTATCGAGGATAAAAAGTTGGTTATTCGGCGTAGGACGTCCGATGGGAATCGTGCTGTTATCGTCGGGTCGAGTAGTTATCGGATGGAACGCGACATCGTCCGAACATTCCGCCGGCCCATAGACATTCATCAGGGGAATACCGGGGAAGCGCTCGAACCAGTCTTGGGTCAACGTCAGCGGCAATGCCTCACCGGTCGGTATCATCCAACGCAATGACGAGAGCGATGCATTTTGCGGACATAGATCGAGGAGGTGACGTAGCTGGCTTGGCACCGTTTCTAGTAGCGTGATTTTTTCTTGCTCGATCACTTCGATCAGACGCAACGGATCGAGCACCGCGGTATCGGATAGGATATGGGTTACACCACCGGCCAACGGCGCCGTGAGCATCTGCCAGATAAAAATATCGAACGAGGGAAAGGCCGTTTGCGCTAGGCGATCGGCTTCGGTAATTTCCAGCGTAAGAATTTTACCGAGCATGTGATTCACCATGCCGCGCTGTTCAATCATGGCCCCCTTGGGTTTACCGGTAGAGCCAGAGGTGAAGATCACGTAGGCAAGATCCTGCGGCGTTGCTGATACCGGTAAATCGACGATTGCTGCTTGCATCAACAATGTTTCAGCGATCAGGATGGTTGGCGGCGTCTTGAGATCGCGCAGGACTTCCTTAAGCCAACCGCTCGCCGACTCGGATACCAGCAATGTGGTGGTTCCGCTCGATTGCAGTATCTCGCGCAAACGCTGGGGCGGATGATTGACGTCGAGCGGCAGAAACGCCGCACCGGCTTTGAATACGCCGATCATCATGCCCATCAAGGCAAAGTCGCGTTTACCCAGTAGGGCGACTAAATGATTAGAGTCGACGCCGGCGTCGCGCAGTCCTTGCGCAATTCGATGGGCGCGTTGATCGAGCTCGCGGTACGTGAACGATTCCCCATTGCAGACCGCTGCCGCGCGATCAGGGTGTTGCGCGACTCGGCGGGCAAACAGAGTGGCGTAGGTCTGATCCAGCGGAAAGTCGTGATCGCTGCGATTCCATTCAACCAGAAGTTGCGCGCGTTCGGTCGCGCTGAGCAACGGTAGATCGGCAACGCAAGCTTGGGGATTCTGTAGGATTGCTTCGCACAGATTAACAAAGTGCCCCACCATTCGCGTGATGGTCGAACGATCGAACCGATCGGCGTTGTACTTGAGGGTGCCAAGCAGTCCGCCCTGAAACTCGATCATCTCCAAGTCCAGTTCGCTTTGGTTTTCCTGCTGTGCCAGATCGTAGTGCTCGAGTTCCAGGCTCCCCCAATGAAAGCGCTCGCTCGTCAAACTGGCGCTCGCGCCGGTACGCTGCGCCTGCTGCAGCAGGAAGAACGCCTGACCAAACGGCAAATAGCTCGGATCTCGTCGGGGATGTAGACGGTTTACCAGTAACGCAAACGGATAATCCGGGTGGTCGAGGGCGCGCAACACGGTCTGGCGTACGCGCTCGATGAAATCGACAAAGCGGGGATTGGCGGCCAAATCCGCTTTGAGCACGATAGGGTTGACGAAGTAACCGACGATATCGAGATCTTCCGCCGTGCCTCGTCCGGCGGTGACCGAACTGACCGAGAATTTCTCTTGCCCGGTATAGCGATATAGCAAGATCTGATAAACCGCGAGTAACCAGACGAAGAGCGACGTCTGGCAGGATCGCGCCTGTTGTTTGATGCGCGTCGTTAACTGGGGTGTCAGCGTGAATTTGTACGATGCACCGCGCCGTGATTTTTCCGAGGATGGCGGCCGATCATGCGGCAAGTCCAGCAGCGCTGGCACGTCAGTCAACTCATCGCGCCAGAACGACCACAGCTGCTCGCCACGCTCGCTCGCAAGCATCGCTTCCTGGCGTTGCACATAGGCTTCGTATGAACCGGGTAACGATGGCAGCGTCGCAGGAACAGCCGTTGCCTCCGCGGTATAGAGTCGCCCGAGCTCATCCAATGTGATCCACATCGACCAGCCGTCGTAGACGATGTGATGCACGGTCAACAGCAGCACGTGATCGTCGCCGGCGCGGCGAAATAGTGCGATCCGAGCGAGCGGACCGCGCTCCAGGTCGAACGGCTGACGGTAGGCATGATCCACTCGCTGACGCAGTGCCGCGTCGTCCATGCCTGAAACGTTGACGACGGTGAAGTCGATGGTCTGCTGTGCGGCGATCCTCTGAACCAACCGACCAGCCTCCATCCGGAAAACGGCGCGCAACAGCGGATGACGATCGATGAATTGCTGGCACGCGCGGCGCAATGCCGCGACGTCGAACTCGGAATGCAAATGCAAGGCAAGCGCCACGTGGAAAGCGGAGCTCGCGGGATCGGCATAGCGCTGGAACCACATTCCCTCTTGCGCGCTGGACACCGGCCATACTCGGTCCTGATTGGCATTATTGCGCAGAAGTCGGGCGAGCAATTCACGCCGTTGCTGAGGGGTTAGAGCGTCGAGAGACGGCGGAATGGTGTTCGTTGGCATGACTCTTAATCCCTCACCAACGTGTCAGATCTGGATAGAAATCGGGTATCGGTATCCACCCGCTTTTTCCGGCGCGGTCGAAGACATATTTCCCCAACGCCACGTCGAGAATGCCGAGCCCAAACGGCGAAAATATCGTCGGTTTGGATTTCGCCGACTTGCAGGTGTCACGCATCACGTCGTAGAGGGTGCCGGTCACGAACGACCGATTACCCAGCAATTGTTCCGCGAGATGAGGAGACGTATTGGCGGTTAAACAATGTTCCACGTCGTCTAGGATATTGTTGGAAACGATGATCACGTCTGGACTCAAATCGCGTAGCGAGACGTTGAGCACGAGGGGATGATGCGAAAATAAATCCAAATTCTTTACATAAGGCTCTAACGCCGTCGTGGCAAACGTTATCAATTCGCAGTTTTGGATTAGTTCGTCATGATCGACGCAAATAGAAACGACGCCGTCATTGCGTTTCTCGATGTAGTTCTTGAACGCCTCGCTATATTTTCCTACTGAGTCATAGAGGCACAGACGATCGAAATGCCAGCCATCGTCAATAAAAAAATCGAAAATTTCACGAGCGATTATTCCGTTACCGATAAACCCGGCACAGGAAACTTTTTTGCCGCCGCCCAATAGCCGGGCAGCGAGCACCGCCGATGCCGCGGTACGCGCCGCGCTGATAATCGAGCCTTCGAGACAGGCGAATGGATAACCCGTGTCGATATCGTTCAGCAGCAGCGCGGCGGAGGCGCGCGGTATTCCGCGCTCGATATTGCCGGGAAAGCTGGATATCCACTTGACGCCCGCCACGTTGGTGGCGCCCTTTAAGTAGGCGGGCTTGGCGATGATCCGGCAATTGGGTTTTTCCGGGAAATGGAGAAAACTGCTCGGTGGATCGACGGAATCGCCATTGCCGTGGGCGATGTACGCGTCTCGCACTAGTGAAATGATCTCGCGTCTGTTGCTGCGAATTATTTTTTGAGCCACTTTACCGCCGACGACGTGAAAGCCGATGTCGGAAGGTTCGTCATGAACATCGGTTCCTCCACGGTTTGTTCGTTGCTCGCGCATCAATTGCATAAATCCACTACGTGCGGAAACTTTTCTTGAACCCACACATCATCGTAAATAGTGTCGATATAGTGTTCGCCCAGATCCGACGATATCGCTACGACGGTCGCATCGCGCGGCAAACGAGATTTGTAGCGCATAACTCCCGCCACCACGGTCCCGGTTGAGCCTCCCGCTAATATTCCACAGGTGTCCCGCAATCGGCGACACATCGCCACCGTCTCTGCTTCCGGGATCATCACTACGTCATCGACCAACGCCGGATCGAAAATCTCGGGACGACGACTGGCACCGATACCGGGGATGTGTCGTTTCGCGGGAGCAAAACCAAAGGTCACCGATCCGACGCTATCGACACCGATGACGCGCGTATGCGGGCTGTGCTGCTTCATGTACTCGGCACAGCCCATGAGCGTGCCGGAACTTCCAGTCCCAACGAATAAATAATCTAAATTTTGGAACTGCCGGTGAATCGCGGCCGCGGTATAAATTCGGTGCGCGTCTTTATTGACCGGATTGGCATACTGATTTGTCCAAACCAAGGAAGGATCTTTGCTGAGCAGCGACTCGATAAGACGTATTCTTGTTCTCAGATACCCGCCATTTTCATCTCTCTCTTTTACGACGATTACCTCGCCACTATAAGCGGCGATCAAACGTAAATTGTGGGGAGACGCATTCGGATCCGTTACGCAGGTGAATGGATAGCCGTTAACTTTACTGACGATGGCTAACGCCACGCCGAGATTGCCGGACGACGATTCAATGATGCGACTGTTCGGCGTCAGTATTCCTCGCCGTTCCAAATCTTGAACGAAGGCGAGCGCCGGTTTCAGCTTAATCGACCCCGCTAGATTGAAACACTCGAGCTTGAGATAGATCTGAAGATCTTGTTCCAGCTTTTCGAGCGAGACGAAGACGTCGTCGAGAATGACTTCGCAGGGGTTTTTATACAGCATCGAAATGTATAACCCTCTTAAGCTTCTGTGCGCAGTTTTTCCAACAGACGATAAACTTCTTCGTCGGTCAACCTGTCGATCTTGGTCTGTGTAAATATTGCTTGCGTGTTTTCAGTGCCGAACTGATCGGATTGCGGGGTCGCTTTCATCGCCGTGCTGGGTACGGGTGGCAACGCCGACGTTTTCGTGCCGGTTAGAGGTATCCGGGATACCAAATGTCTTGCCAATTGTTGGAGGCTGCTGCCTTTCATCAATTCGATGATGGAGACTTTGACGCCGATTTTTTTCTCGATCGCCATTTGCAGTTCCATCGACAGCAGCGAGTCCAATCCCAAACTCAGCAGTGAATGCGAGCGATTGATTCGCTCCGGTGCGAGCTTCATTGTTTGCGACGCAAGATCCATTACTATCGCTAGCACCGCCTCATCGCGTTCCGCCGGTGCAAGTTCGGTCAAATGACCAAACAGCGTTCGGTTCTGTGAGAGAGCATTGTCCCGTTCCTGATCCGCCAGCAGATGCCGATAGCGTGGCGAGGTGGCCCACGTCGGATAGAGCTCCCCCCATAAACGCCAATCGATGGTGCAGGCGCCGAGCTGAGCGCGATTCCAGCGGAGAATCTTTTCTAAAATTTTCAGCGCCCGCGGTGGCGTAAACGAACCAACACCGGCGCGCTGGAAGTACTGTTGCACCCCCTTATGACGTGACGCCATGCCAACCTGATTCAGCGCTCCCCAGTTGATGGAGATTGCCGGCAAATTGCGCGCGCGCCGATAGTGCGCCAAGGTGTCGAGAAACGTGTTGGCCATGACATAGCTCGCCTGTCCAGGACTGCCGAGCAACGACGCAATCGATGAGAACAGGACGAAGTAATCGAGCGGAAGATCGAGAGTGCAGCAATGCAGGTGCCATGCGCCGGCCGCTTTCGGTTGCATCACGTCTTTCACGTGCTGGCGATCGAGTTGACTTATCGGGCCATCGTCCAAAACCGCAGCGGTATGAAAGATGCCGCGCAACGGCGGCATGTCGGCGGTGAGCTGCGCGATAAGTTGTTGCACGTGCGTTTCATCGGCGACATCGACCGCGGCGGTCCACACATTAGCGCCCGCGCGTCGCAATGCGTTTACGGCATTGACGGCTTCCGGCGTGCCGGCGCCGCGTCGTCCGACGAGCGCGAGATGGCGTGCGCCGTGGCGGATCAGCCAACGAGAAATTTTCAATCCGAAACCGCCGAAACCACCGGTAATAAGATAAGTCGCATCAGCGCGGAATAGGGGGACGTCAGCAGGGGCAACGGTCGTCGTGTCCAAATCTTGGCGGCGTTTGCGCACGAGACGGGGAACGTAACGTTCACCGTCGCGCCAAGCGACTTCTTCTTCGTCGCTGTTCGCTACTATCTCCTGCGCCAGCGTCGTTGCCGCATCGGCGCTGTCGTCGATATCGATCGCGCGAAAACGCCGTTCGCCGTACTCGTTGATGGCGACACGCACGAGACCCACCAGCGACGCTTGCGCCACCGACAGCTCGGATTCTTGCGGGCGGACCGGTTGTGCTAAACGCGTAACAACGATGAAGCGTCGAGGTGAAGCATCACGGCCTTTGACAAGGTTTTGAATTAAGTTGATGGCAGCGATCGTGTAGGGCGAGGGCGCGACGTTTGGATCGGTCGCATCAGCGTCGATTCCACAGCAATAAACAATGCCTTCCAGGCCGAGAGGCGCGGTTTCTTGCAAAAGCCTCTCGATGTCGTCTTTGTCATTGGGACGCATCGAATAACGAGCGGCGCTATCGCGGTGGAATGTTGTCCCTGAGCGCACGCGAATGACGGTTTGATCGCCATGGGTCTCGAGTTTGGGGATCAGTTCTTCTGCGACACCAGTGTTATCTTCGAATACCAGCCAGCGTCCGGCGTTGATCGGCGCATCAACAGTAGCCGCCCGCTGCCACGCGAACTCATATAACCAGTTGCCGCTTTCGATCAGCGCGTCGTGATCGCGCCTCGTCAGGGCCTGCGCGCGAATGCCGGTCAACTGCGCAACGATAGCGCCGGTTTCATCGAAGACTGTCAGGTCACCTTCAATCGCGTCATCGATTTTTTTCGTTCGCCTGCCGTAGCACCAAAAGTTGTTGCTCGGCGCATGAAGGAAGCGCACCCGTTGTATGCGCACCGGCACATAGAGATTGTCGTCGTCTTCGAGATGGAGCGTTGCCAGCAAGGTTTGGAAGCCGGCGTCGAGCAAGGTGGGGTGTAAGTGGTGTTGATATTCCTGGAGGGCCAGCGACGCGTGTCCTTCAATGTGAGCGAGGACGTCGTTGTGTTCGTCGTCGTGCCACAGGCCGCGTATCGCTTGAAAATACGGACCGTATTCAAGACCGCGTCGGCGCATATCGGCATAGTGATCTCCGGGGTCGATCGGTAACGTGAGCCGGGTTTGCAGTTCAGCCAGTGAAATCGTTTCGGTGTCTGCCTCTTTTATCGACGCCAACCGGCCGCGTGCATGTAGCGCCCAGTTGGCTCCTTCTGCCTGACTATAAATCGAAAAATTCTGCGTCGATTCTTCGTAGGTAACAAAAAGATTGGGTTCTTGATGTGGTTCAAGGATAAGCGCTTTGTGAAACTCAAGATCTTCGAGCGCTGCTTGCATGTGCCCGCTAGCGACGCGATGAACGGCAAGCCCGATTTCGACATAGGCGGCGCCTGGCAGAATCACCAAGCCATCGACGCGATGATCTTCGAGGTAGGGCAGGAGGTTTTTATTTAGTCGGTTGGTCCAATACGGGACCGGGCCGGCCGAGCGCCATCCTAGTAGCGGGTGCTCCATGGAGCCGAGGCGATCGAAACGAGCCTCTTCCGTTTCGCGCCAGTAGGTTTCGCGCTGCCAGGGGTAGGTCGGCAGACGAACATACTTGCCGCCGCTCAAGTAGAACCGGCTCCAGTCCACCATGCCGCCCGCAGTATAAAGTTGGGCCAACGCCATATATAAGGTATGTCGCTCCGACTGCTCTCGCCGTAGCGACGCCAATACCACGCCATCGGTGGCATGTTGTGCCAGGCACTCTTTTATAGAATTCGACAATACCGGGTGTGGGCCTACCTCAAGGAATACACGATGACCCTCGTGGATCAGGCTATCCATTGCGCGCGCGAAGTACACGGGCTCGCGCATGTTTTGGCCCCAATAGGCGGCGTCGCCCACGCCTGATACCGCGCGCGCGCCGGTTACGGTGGAATAGAACGGAACGGTGGGGGAGCTGGGATTCAAATCCCCCAGTGATTCGAACAACGCCGGTACCAGCGGATCCATGTAAGCGCTGTGATAGGCCACTTCGACTTGCAGCAAGCGGTTGAAGGTTCCTTGGCCATTCAACATCGTTGCGATCTGCTGCAACTCGCCGGGGTCGCCGGCCAAGGTGACGGACTCCGGTCCGTTGACGGCGGCGAGACAGACGTTCCGATGTTGCTGCAACAGCGGCGCCGCCTGCGCTTGCGAAATACCTGCCGCCAGCATGGTGCCTAAACCAGCCGCTTGTTGTTGCAAGCGGCTGCGGTGATAAACGACTCGGATGGCTTTTTCTAAATCGAGAATACCGGCGACATGCGCTGCCGCCACTTCACCCACGCTGTGGCCGATGATAGCGGCAGGTTCAACGCCCCATGAACGCCACAACGCCGCCAGCGCAACCTGAAGGACGAAGTTGGCCGGCTGGGCGACTTGCGTTTGCGTCATGCGCGAACGGTTCTCGTCCACGGTCAATTCAGCGAGAATCGACCAACCTGCTAGTCGTTGAAACAATTCGTCGCACGCTTCGGCCACGCGCCGAAATTCGGGCGCGTGTTGCAACAACTCGCGACCCATTGCCCACCATTGCGGACCCATGCCGGTGAACACAAAGACCGGCTTCTGACCCGTGAAGGAAGACGTTCCGCTGGCAATACCTTCTGCCGGTGTTCCCGCGACGAACGATTGCAATTGCTGACACATGGCTTCCGCAGACTCCGCCACCAGCGCGACCCGACGCTCATGATGGCCGCGACGCAGCGCGGCGGAGTAGCAAAGGTCGCGAAGTCGCGGCGCATCCGGTTGCTGTAATCGCGCGTGATACGCCCGCGCCAGATCGGTGAGTGCCGGCTTGTCGCGTGCCGACAGCGGTAACAGATAAAACGTTTCTCGTGTTTCTTCAGCGGCGCGCACCGCCGACACTGCTGGCGCTTCCTGCAGGACGGCGTGCGCGTTGGTGCCGCCATAGCCGAAGGAATTGATGGCAATACACGCAGGACCTTCACCGTCAGGCATGGGCTCTGTCTGCAGCGGTAAGCGCAGTCCAAGCTGCTCGAATGGAATCGCCGGATTAGGCGCGTTGAAATTCGCGAGCGGCGGAATTTGCCGATGTTGCAGGCACAACGCCGACTTAATGACGCCGGCGATGCCGGCCGCGGCTTCGAGATGGCCGATGTTGGCCTTAACCGATCCCACGGGACACGCTTCGTGCGGTGCCCGGTCTTTACCGATGACGGCACCGAGCGCCGCCGCTTCGATCGGATCGCCGACCGCGGTGCCGGTACCGTGTGCCTCGACATAACGAATGGCGCGCGGAGACAATTTCGCCTGCGCACACACTCGGCGGATTAATGTTTCCTGTGCGACGCGATTGGGAACGGTGATGCCATCGGTGCGACCATCTTGATTGACGCCGGTGGCGCGCACCAACGCGTAAATCGCGTCGTTGTCGTTCAGTGCATCGCTAAGTCGTTTCAAAACGACGATGCCGGCGCCTTCGCCGCGTCCATAGCCATCGGCGCGCGCATCGAAGCTCTTGCAGCGGCCATCCGGCGACAAGAAACCGCCTTTGCACATGGCGATGGGAAATTCCGGACGCAGCATGACGTTAACGCCGCCCGCGAGTGCGAGCACACACTCACCTGACGCCACCGCCCGAAAGGCATGATGCAGCGCCACCAGCGACGAGGAACAAGCGGTGTCCATGGTCATGCTTGGACCGCGCAGATCAAACAGGTAGGAGAGGCGGTTGGATAAAATGGTCGCCGTAATGCCGACCGCGGTATGCTGATCGATCGCGTGTCGATTGAGCGGATTGAGCTGCGTCAGCAGATAATCAAGCGCGAAGGCGCCGATATAGACGCCCGTCTCGGAACCCGCGAGATGTGCCGGAACTAAGCCCGCATCCTCGATAGCTTCCCAAGCAACCTCGAGCAACAAGCGTTGCTGTGGGTCAAGATCTTCCGCTTCTCGTGGAGAGATTCCGAAAAACGCGGCATCCAATTGGTCGATTCGATGTTGTAAGAATCCACCCGCCCGGAAATACAACTTCCCTGATTTTTTAGGATCGGGATCGTAGAAGCGAGCGCTATTCCATCGATCCGGCGGCACGTCGATGATGGTATCGCCACCTCGTGCTAACAGATCCCAAAAGCTTGAAGGACTATCTACTTTCCCGGGAAATCGGCAACCGATACCTATGATCGCTACGGGGGCATCTGCCGAATAAGATCTATCCACATTCTGTCCTCAGCGACCTATACAAAGGCTTTACGTTTTTATTGGCTGAAAAAGAACAGAGGCGAACCTCGGTTCTCGGACAACTGAGATTCCCTTCGTGGACTACCGTCTCTAAGTCGCTTCAATTGAAGCGTTACAGAAATATGCCGCGCGCGTTTTTTAATTGAGATGATTACGTCATCATTCTGACACATTAAGAATTTGAGGCTATTTAAAAATTAGAATGGTCCATCTAAAAAAATCATGATCGGTTGCAAGATGGTGGAAAAACTGAACAAGTCGTGAGTATCGGCGCTTAAGAACTAACTTCCCGAGAACATTCCTGCGTACGAAGGCGTGTTTGAGGGCTGCGTTGGAGGCAATGGAAACCAGTTTATAGCGAAGTTAGGTCAGTTTATCTAAAACTTCCTATCACTAGCGTCCGGACGTTAATCAAACAAATTCAGCTGATTAGCTGAAAGGGCCTGAAAGTCGTCGGTGACAATGTTGTTAAGTAGTTGATCCAAGGGAATTCGCTCGAACAGGGTCAGGCTCAAGATCTGTAGCATTTCATACAGGCTCGCCGAAAGGTTGAGCCGTTTCTTGACGATGGCAACGAGCACGTAGACCGAAATCGCGATCCAGATTTGTGTCTTGACCGCATTCTCGGACGTACCAAAGAAAACCTTGATACGAAGATGCTGCTTGATCCATTTGAAGAACAACTCCACCTGCCACCGGCACCGGTACAGCTCGGTGATGGTGATTGCCGGAAGCCGGAAGTGGTTGGTCAGAAAGACGAGCCGCTTGCCGGTCTCGGGGTCCCGGAACTTGATGCGGCGCAGCGGTGTGTCGAAGTCTTGGCGCGAATAGAACCCCGTGAGCAAGATGGTCTGATCGCAGATCAATCCGGTACTTCGATCGACCGGATGCGAATAACGGCGCTCGGCCTTGAGATTGGATTTGGCACGCGTCACAAAGAAGCTACCTGCCGCGTGCAGACGGTGCAGCCGCGCGAAGTCGACATACGCGCGATCCATGACATAGAAAGCGCCCGGCTCCGGCAGCAACCCGTCGAGGACGTTGACGTCGTGCAGTTTGCCATCCGAAATGTGCAGAAACGACGGGATATTGCCCCGCAAATCCAAGAGCGTATACAGTTTGATGGTCGCCTTGGTCGAGCGAAACGGGGCCCACGGAAACACCGACAGGCACAGATCGATCGTGCTCGCATCGAGCGCGTAGACCGTCTCTTTCAAGTCGACGCCGATCAGCGATTGCGCAAAGTCCGCGTACAGGCGCCAGTCGCGCGCCTCGTTGGCATCGGCAAGCGTGCTGCGCGAGACGCGGCTCTTGATGCCCATGTGGTACAACTTTCTCGCTTGCGCACGCAGACACGCTTCGATATCGCGCAAACTCTCCCGATAGGTCAGCTGGGCAAACGCCATGCAGAGATATTGCTCGAGACAAGAGAAGGTTTTGACCTTGTGCTCGCCTCGATAGCGCGCCACACAACGACGGAATGTGGTCAGCGGCAAATGCGCCGTGACCTGTGCGAATACCAGCTTGCCTACGTTCATCGATGCCTCCGGCGAATGAATGCCTCGCAGGGTCGCAAATCGATGCCACGCGTTTCAAATCGAGACCAAGAAAAATCATGAGTTCTCTATTTCAGATCAATCGATTATCGTGTTTGGGACGTTCAACGTCCGGACAGCAGTGAGATAGAGACATATCAAAATTATATTGAACTTATCTCTCCTAAGGACGCTACTCTGACCTCGCGTCGATGGTTAGTCGTATTTCAAGTGATAAAAAATTTGTAGCGGCAAAATCCGGTTACTACGGTTTGGTAGTGTGCGCCGATGATGTGTTGCCGACGCGAATGCATCGCGGGATGGGAATGTAAGACAGCACGGACGATCTGTCGCCTCAGAAACTTGCGATAGCGGGCTAACTAATGAGCAAGAGCGAGTGCAGTTCTCTGGTGCATGTTATTCGCTCTCAAACGATCGGCCACGCCGAACGTCCTGCATTGATATTCCTTGCCGACGGTGAAACGGAGACCGTTCGACTTACCTACAAAGAGCTCGATCAACGCGCGCTGGCATTGGCGGCGCGGTTGCAGGCCGATGGTCTTGGCGGTCAGCCTGTCGTGTTGTTGTTGCCGTCCGGCCGTAAGCGGTAACTACCCGACGTTCTTGCCTACGAAGTTCGATACAGATCCGAGCGCAGCGGATGGGCAGCGACGTGTTGTTTCCACCGGCGCGGCGTGAGCTCGGCGACACGGGCGGCGGGATGTTGGCCAACGCGTTGGAGCACATCGACGAAGTAGGTATACGGATCGATGCGGTGCAGTCGGCAGGTAATGATGAGACTTTGCACGATGCCCACCTGCTGCGCGCCGAGTTCGGTCCAGCAGAAGTTCCAGTTTTTTCGACCCATCGGAATAGCACGTAGCGCCCGCTCCAGGTGATTGGTGTCGATGGGCACGTCGGGATCGGTGAGGAACACTGCAAGCCCAGCGCGGCGTTCGCGCGCATAGGCGAGCGCCTGCACGAAGGGGTTACTCGGCAATAACCCCTGTCGCTCAAATTGTCGATCCACCCAGTCGAAGAAGCGCTCGACGCGGGGTTTGGCATGCGTGAGGCGATGCCATCGTTTGTTTTCTTTCACGAGTTTGCGTTCGCGAATCTCTTCCTCGATCGCATACAGCGCTTGAATGTGCGTGAGTGCGTCGCCGGCGCCCTCCGGATCGACCGCTTGGGCGTCAAAGAAGCCGCGCCGGGTGTGTGCCCAACATTGCGCGTGCGTCACGCCGGTTTTCTTCGCGTAGTTCGCGTAGGCGGCATAGCCGTCGGTGAGCAGCACGGCCTGTTCGGTGGGCGTCAGGCCCAAGGCGTCGCGCACATGGTGTGCCGCGCGCGAGGGAAAGTAAGGAAAGCACACTTCATCCTGCTCACCGTACACGGGCCAGAAATAGCCGGTCTTCATCTTGCCGTTGCCAACGCGACCGGCCTTGATCGGTGTCTCATCCATCGCTTTGACGCGACTGTCGCGGATCGAGGCGAACTGCGCCTCGTAAATCGGTTCCAGTAAGCCGATACCCTGTTGCGCGATCTGCGTCAGCCACGGCCGACTGACCGTGACGCCGCTATCGGTCAAGCGTTGATGCTGGCGATATAGCGGCAGGTGATAGGCAAACTTGTCGACAAGCAATCCGGCCACAAAACTGACGTCAGCGCGGCTGCTAACGATGCGCGACGCGGCATGCCTTGCGCGGTACGCCGACCGACTACGACGAGCCTCTGCAAGGGTATTTTTTCTGCTCGTCGCTTGCGCTGGCCGCCGAGCTAGCCGCGACGGAAATAGTGTTGTGCCGCTTTACCCAGTACTATCCGGCGATATTCAATTACCACTCATTGTGCAAGCTGATTGTCCTATTGTAGCGGCTCAATGTAGTAATTACCGGTACAAACGGCTGGGAAATCGAGCGCGAGTACGCCCACGTTGCTCTCGTCCTGTATCATTCACTGACATGAACAACCGCACGAAACCACCCCGCCAGGCGTCATTATTCGGCGATTCGGATCCCGTCACCAGCGCCGCGCTCGTGACCGTTGCGAAGGGTCCGGCGCCGCACAGCGCGGCGCAGCGAACCTTCAATCAATTGACCGACAAAATCCGTCGCCAACGCGACGCGCTCGCGGTTTGGGAAGCGTACACGGTACGGTTGCAGCAGCGCGTGGCGCTCGAGCTGGTGCCGGCCGAGCGCGAGGTGCGCGACGCGCAACGGCGGCTCGTGCGGCGACTGGATGCATTGCTCGCTCGGCAGAGCAAAGGCGAGCGCTTGAGCCGCCGGCACCGCTCCCGGTTACGTTCGCATGTCTTGAGTATCATCGATAATCTCCTGGGGGACGGTCCCGATTCCGAGCTCGAGGCGCTACACGACAAGTACAGCGAGGTTTCCCGCGAGGCGTTGCGCCGCGACGAGATGGAGCTGGCCGAGAGCTTGCTTGGCGAGGTCGTCGAAGGACATCAGGCGCGCGATCTCGATGAGCTGTTACGGCACGCCGACGCGAAATTGGCCGAGCAGGCGGAGACGCAAGCGCGCCAACGCGAAGCGCGCGCGGCCAAACGCGCTGCCCGGCGCCGCGGACGCCCGACGCAGGCGGAGCGCGCCGCCGAATGCAAGGCGCAGGCCGAGCGTGAGGCAGGCCGGTCGGTGCGCGAAATCTTTCGCAAGCTCGCCAGCGCCCTGCATCCCGATCGCGAGACCGACGACGCCGAGCGTAGTCGCAAGACGCGATTGATGCAGCGCGTTAACCAGGCGTACGAACGCAGCGACCTGCTGGAACTGCTCGCCTTGCAGATCGAAATCGAACAAATCGATGCCGACCATCTGGCGAACGCACCGGAAGAGCGTCTGCGGCACTACAACGACGTGCTGCGCCAGCAACTGCGAACACTGGAAGCGCAGGTAGAGGAACGTATCGCCCCCTTTCGGTTCGAGCTCGATCTGCCGATGCGCGGTGTGACCACGCGCCATATGGACGACGCCTTGAGCGCAAGAATCGCCGAGACGCAGGCGTTGCGCCAACAAATTGAGATCGATCTTGAGGCGCTCGACGATCCGCGCCGGCGGCGGACCCTGCTCGATGCGCTACCGGATCTGGACGACAGTAACGGGTTCGACGACTTGTTGGCGCTGAGCGCGTTGCTCGACGAGGGGCCGATGCAATGGCCGCCACCGATGAGCCGCCGGCAGCGGAAGCGGCGTCGATAGACGAGGGAGCCGGCGCGCCTCCCAAGGTGCCCACCCGCCGATGCTCAGTCAAAATAACGAGAGAGAATTCTGATGACTCAGGACGAAGCGCTCGACATTCTGAAAACGGGCAGCAACGTGTTTCTCACCGGTGAGCCGGGAAGTGGTAAGACGCATACGGTGAACCGCTACGTCCATTGGCTCCGCGAACGCGGCATCGATCCCGCTATCACGGCGTCGACCGGCATCGCGGCGACGCATATCGGTGGCTACACGATCCACTCGTGGAGCGGTATCGGCATTAAAACCGAGCTTACGAAAGACGATTTTGACCGGCTGCGTCAGAACCGGCGTGCCGCGCGATGCGTGCGTGCCGCCCGCGTTCTGATCATCGACGAGATCTCCATGCTATCCGCGGCAACGTTGGCCGCAGTGGATGTGACCTGTCGGGCGTTGCGCGAACGTCAACAACCGTTCGGTGGCATGCAAGTGGTTCTTGTGGGCGACTTCTTTCAGTTGCCTCCGGTCGTGCGGCGGGAGGCGCCGGATACGTCAATGCTTTCGCTCCTGCCGCAAGACGATGAGCGCGGGCGATTCGCTTATCTCTCTTCCTCTTGGTATGCACTGAAGCCGACAGTCTGCTACCTCAGCGAACAGCATCGGCAGGAAGACGCGGCGTTTCTGGATATTCTTTCGGCGATACGGCGCGGGTCGGTGAGTGCAGATCATCGTGCATTGCTGTGGTCGCGTCGTTGCTCGATGGCGCCGGCGCAAGATGAAGCGAATGCCGGCGCTAAGAACGTCACACAACTTTACTCGCACAACATCGACGTCGATCGCGTGAACGCGGTGGCGTTGCAAAAACTCCCGGGGCAAACGCGCGAGTTCGTGATGCAGCGGATCGGGCCCGACGCGCTCACGACACAACTCGTTCGCGGATGCCTGTCGCCGGAAACGCTGACGTTGAAAGAAGGCGCGCGCGTGATGTTCACCAAGAATAACTTCACGGCAGGATTCGTGAACGGCACGACCGGTACGGTCGTCGGCTTTGCCGACGATGGCGAACGCTGGCCGATCGTGGAAGTGCGCGACGGTCGCCGAATTATCGCCGAGCCGATGGAGTGGGCGATCGAGGGAAACGGTGCCGTGCTCGGGCGTCTCGTGCAGATTCCGCTGCGATTGGCGTGGGCGATAACCGTCCATAAGAGCCAGGGCATGTCGCTCGATGCGGCGCACATCGACCTCGCCGGCGCGTTCGAGTACGGCCAGGGATATGTAGCGTTGTCGCGGGTGCGCACCTTGAGTGGTCTCACGCTTGCCGGCCTTAATGAGCGAGCGCTTGCTGTTCATCCCGACATGGCCGAGTGCGATGCGAAATTTCGTCGCCAGTCCGATGTGGCGCGCGCTTCGCTCAGCGATCGTGCGTTGTTTGAGAAGATGCAGGCAAAATTTATCATCGCGTGCGGCGGCAAGGAGCCGCAAGAAAACGGCGTGGCGAAAGCGAAGGTTATCGGCGATGCCGGGGCGCCAGTCGATTCTTCTATAAAAGTCTATTCTGTTGATGCCATCCGCCAACAGTATCCAAACGCGTACCGCCCTTGGAGCGAAGACGACGACGTCGCCGTAACGCGCCGCTTCAAGGCCGGCGAAAAAACGGAAGCGACTGCCCATGCCCTCGGACGCCAGCCAGGCTCAATTCGCTCTCGGCTGGTGAAGCTGGGCTTGCTGGAGTAGCGTTGCCGGGTGTCTGCATCCCAAGATAAGGTGGCACGCCGGATTAGAGGCTCAAGGTTCCCCGATACAACGGACTTTTGTTTTTACCCGACGCTGTTGCGTCTTAAGCGATGAATCATGGATTACTCCGAATTTCGCGCCCTTCGACAACATCATCCCGCCTGGCGCTTGTTGGCCGCGGATCACGCGCCCTTTATTATCGCTTTCCTGTACGACGCGTTTACCAAACCCAACCGGCGAACGTTGGCGGAGTCGGAGCTTCGCCGGCGGCTTGATGATCATATATATAGTATCCGGTCCGGACTTGAGGAGGGGTCGTTTCCGAAGCAGGCAAGTGCCTACCTGAGTGATTGGTCCAACGATGGCCAAGGCTGGTTGCGCAAGTTTTATCCGGCGGACGGCGACGAGCCGCACTTCGATCTTACGCCCGCCGCGGAGAAGGCGATCGACTGGTTGCAAGGGCTGGAACGCAAGCGCTTTATCGGTACCGAATCACGCCTCAAGACGGTCTTTGATTTGTTGCAGCAGATGGCGCGTGGAATCGAAACCGATCCGGCGGTCCGGATCAGTGAGTTGATACAGCGCAAGGCTGAGATCGACGCCGAAATTGCCCGCTTACATGCCGGCCAGATCGACTTGATGGATACCACCCAAATCAAAGAACGTTTCTATCAAGTAGAGCAAACGGCGCGAGCACTGTTGGTGGATTTTCGCCAGGTGGAGCAGAACTTCCGCGATCTCGATCGCGTTGTCCGTGAGCGCATCGCCTTGTGGGACGGCAGTAAAGGTGAACTGCTCGAAAGCATTTTCGGTAGCCACGATGTGATCGCCGATTCCGACCAGGGCCGAAGCTTCCGCGCGTTCTGGGATTTTCTGATGTCGCCGGTGCGGCAAGAAGAGCTGTCCCATTTGTTTGCGCGCATCTTGTCGCTCGCGCCGGTCGCGGAGTTGTCGCCTGATCAACGCCTGCGGCGTATCCATTATGACTGGATGGAGGCGGGCGACGCCGCACAGCGTACGGTCGCGCGCTTGTCGGAGCAGTTGCGCAAATACCTCGACGATCAAGCATGGTTGGAAAACCGGCGCATCATGACGATCCTGCGCGACATCGAGCATCACGCATTGGCTCTGAAAGCGGCGATGCCGGAGGGCGACTTCACCGAGCTTGCCGATACGCAGCCGGTGGTCACGTTGGTCATGGATCGCCCGCTGTTCGCGCCGCCGCGAAAACCTTGCATTCTCCAGCAGGTGGTCGAGGAGGGCCGTGACCCGGTCAAGGCTGATGCGCTCTTTGATCAGATCTATGTCGACAAGGCCGAACTTAGCCGCCGTATTCACCGGATGTTGCAGACCCGCCAGCAGGTGGCGCTCGCGCATTTGCTCGACGAGTTTCCGTTGGAGCGCGGACTTGCGGAGCTCGTTTGCTATTTAGCGCTTGCGGCGGACGACAGCAAGGCGATGATCGACGACACACGGATGCAGACAGTGACGTGGACCGACGATCGCGGGCGCACGCTTGAGGCACACATGCCGACGGTAATTTTTAGTCGGTAAAAATGAAGATTCTCACCACCTTCCCCTCTCCCCCGAAAGGAGGAGAGGGCAAAGGGAGGGGCATAAACGAAGGCAGCACATGACCGACACCGATTCCATTACACAAAATCTTTCGCCAGTACTCATCATGCTGTTCAAAGGCGTGCTCTACCAGGACGCGAGCGCCACGTTGTGGCAAGGCCTGATGGCGTTGCAAGCGCGGGTGCGCGACTACGTTGCCGTGCTGGGGCTCGAGCTCGTGCTCGATGAAGCCGAGGGCTACGCCTATTTGCGCCAGCGACCACAGACGGAAGAAGAGGAGACGTTGCCGCGTCTTGTGCAGCGCCGACCCTTGAGCTATCCGGTGAGTTTGTTGCTGGCGCTGTTGCGCAAGAAGCTCGTTGAGTTCGACGCCGTCGCCGGCGATACACGCCTTATTCTCGAACGTGGCCAGATCGTCGATATCGTGCGGGTGTTCCTGCCCGATACATCCAACGAAGCAAGGTTGCTCGATCGCATCGACAGCCACATCAATAAGCTGATCGAACTTGGTTTTCTACGCCGGTTGCGCGGCCAGGAAAATCAGTTCGAGGTGATGCGCATTCTCAAAACATTTGTCGATGCCCAGTGGCTCACCGAGTACAACGAGCGGCTTGCCGGCTACCGCCGTCATGCTGCGGAGGCGAACGAAAAATAATGGAAGTGATATCACCCGAGGCGCACAACGTTGCTGTCGCTCATGAACGTGCCGGCTTCCGGCTGCATCGTGTCGAGGTCTACAACTGGGGGACGTTTCACGGCAAGGTTTGGAGCCTGTCACCGCAGGGCGATAACGCGCTACTCACCGGCGACATCGGCTCGGGCAAGTCGACGCTGGTTGACGCCATCACGTCGCTGCTGGTGCCGGCGAACAAGATCATCTACAACAAGGCCGCTGGCGCTGACAGCAAAGAGCGCACGCTCAAATCCTACGTGCTCGGCTACTACAAGTCGGAGCGTGCCGACAACAGTCTGGCGGCCCGCCCCGTGGCATTGCGCGATCAAAATAGCTACTCGGTTATCTTGGGCCACTTCCGCAACGAAGGTTTCGAGCAGCACGTCACTTTGGCGCAGGTGTTCTGGATTCGCGACGGTGAAGGTCAGCCAGAGCGGTTCTACGTGACGGCCGATGTCTGGCTTACGATCGCCGAGCATTTCGCCGGCTTCGGCACCGATATCGGCGACTTGAAGAAGCGGCTGCGGCGGACGGCGTGCGTCGAGATTCACGACAGCTTCGCCGCCTACGGCGCGGCGTTCCGCCGGCGCTTCGGCATCGGCAACGAGCAGGCGTTGGATCTGTTCAATCAAACCGTGTCGATGAAATCGATCGGCAATCTGACCGAGTTCGTGCGCAACCACATGCTCGAACCGTTTCCGGTGGAGGGGCGCATCGAGGCGTTGGTCAGTCACTTCAACGATCTCAACCGTGCGCACGAATCGGTGCTCAAGGCCAAGCGCCAAGTCGCCGCGCTCGAGCCACTGGTGGCCGACGGCGAACGTTACACCGAGTTATTGGCGCAGATGGAAAGCTTGCGTGACTGTCGCGACGCGCTCAAACCGTGGTTCGCCAAGCTCAAGAGCGAGCTGCTACAAAAGCGCCTGGAAAATTTGGACGCCGACATCGAACGGCTCACGGGGCGTATCGCGGTACTCAGCGAACGCCGCCGTGACCAGCACGCACAGCGCGATGACGTTAAACAAGCCATGGCCGAAAACGGCGGCGATCGTATCGAGCGGATCAAGACCGATATTCTGCGTCTGCAGGAGGAGAAGGTCAGACGTTTGGAGCGGGCTGAGAAATACAATGCGTTGGCGGCGGCATTGGGGTTGCCGGCGGCATTGGACGCCGAAAGCTTCATGGCTAATGTGCGCCAATTGCAATTCGAGCACGAGGCGATGCAGGATCAGCAGCTGCAAGCGCAAAACGCGCACACCGAGGCCGAGGTCGAGTTCCGTCAGTGGCGGCGCGAGCATGACGATATCGCGCAAGAAATCGCCTCGTTACGCGAACGCCGTTCCAATCTTCCGTCGGACGCGATCGCCATTCGCCAGAGTCTTTGCGACGCATTGTCCGTCGCCGCCGACGATCTGCCGTTCGCCGGTGAATTGCTGCAGGTCAGGTCGGAAGAGAAAGATTGGGAAGGTGCCGCCGAACGGTTGTTGCGTGGCTTCGGCCTTTCTCTACTGGTGCCCGATCAGCATTATGCCGATGTCGCCGCCTGGGTGGATCGCACGCATCTGCGCGGCCGGCTCGTGTATTTTCGCGTGCGCGACCGCGACGGTGTGAGTCTTCCGGCGTTGCCTCCGCAATCGCTCGTGCGCAAGCTCGCGGTGAAGCCCGACTCGCCGTTTTATCGGTGGCTCGACGCCGAGGTTGCGCGGCGTTTCGACTACGCTTGTTGCGACAATCTCGAGCAGTTTCGGCGCGAGACACAAGCGATTACGCGCGCTGGTCAGATCAAGGGCCGGGCCGAGCGCCACGAGAAAGACGATCGTCACCGGCTCGATGACCGCACGCGTTATATTCTTGGCTGGAGTAACGCCGCCAAGATCGCGGCGCTCGAGAAGAAAGCCGCGGGCTTCGCGGTTCGCGTGCAGACGATTGCCGATCGCATCGGCGCGTTGCAAAAGACCCGCAGCGAATGCGAGAAACGCCTGCGTCAGGCGAGTCAGATGGAGGTATACACCGATTTTCGCGAGCTCGACTGGCGTCTGCCCACGCTCGATATCGAGCAGCTGGAACGCGAGAAACAGCAACTCGAACGAGCGTCCGATGTATTGCGCACGCTGCAGCAGCAACTCGATGCGCTGGATAAGGTATGTGCCGACGTCGATTCTGAGCTCAAGGAAGCGGAACGCGAGCAAGCCGTTGCCCAGAGCAAGCGGCAAGAGGCGATACGGCTATTCGATGAAGCGTGCGCAATCTGGCAGGTGTTGCCAGCCGAGGTCGCTGCACGCCATTTCCCGCTACTCGACGCAATGCGCCTTGAGGCGATCGGCGACCAGCGGCTGACGGTCGAGTCCTGCGACAACCGCCAGACCGACATGCGCGAATGGCTGCAAGCCAAGCTCGATGCCGAGCAAAAGAAAATCGATCGCTTGCGCGACAAGATTATCGACGCGATGCGTTCCTATAAAAATTCCCATCAGATCGAAACTCAAGAAGTGGACGTGAGCGTCGACGCGATGGGTACCTATCGGCAAATGTTGCTACAGCTCAATACCGATGATCTGCCGCGGTTCGAGGTGCGTTTCAAGCAGCTGCTCAACGAGAACACCATCCGCGAGGTTGCCAATTTTCAAGCGCAACTCAATCGTGAGCGCCAAGAAATTCGCGAACGCATCGAGACGATCAACAACTCGCTGCGCGCCATCGATTACAACCCCGGCCGCTATATTGTGTTGTTGGCCGAACCATCGCCGGACGCTGACGTGCGCGACTTTCAACAGCAGCTGCGCGCTTGCACCGAAGGTGCACTTACGGGTTCCGACGACGAGCAATACACCGAGGCGAAGTTTCTGGAAGTCAAAGCCATCGTCGAACGCTTCCGCGGCCGCGACGGCACCGCCGAGCTTGATCGGCGCTGGACGCGCAAGGTAACCGACGTCCGCAACGGCTTCGTGTTCTCGGCGTCCGAACGCTGGCGCGACGACGATGCCGAGCATGAGCATTACTCCGATGCCGGCGGCAAGTCCGGCGGTCAAAAAGAGAAGTTGGCCTACACGGTGCTGGCGGCGAGTCTCGCTTATCAGTTTGGGCTCGAGTGGGGCGAGCAGCGCTCGCGCTCGTTCCGCTTCGTGGTCATCGACGAGGCGTTCGGGCGCGGCTCGGATGAATCGGCGCGTTACGGACTCGAACTTTTCAAGCGGCTTAATTTGCAATTGTTGATCGTCACGCCGTTGCAGAAGATTCATATTATCGAACCGTTCGTAGCGAGCGTCGGTTTCGTGCACAACGCCGATGGCCGCCAGTCGTTGTTGCGCCACTTGACCATCGAAGAGTATCGAGCGGAGAAGGCGGCGCGGACGGTCGCCGTTCGATGAGTTGGACGACACCGGCGCAACTCAAGGAGCAAGTGCGGCGACGCTGGGAACGCGGCGAAATTCTTTCGGCGCGCGTAACCGGCGCCGCGCTTTTTCCGCTGCGACTGAAGCTCGCTAAGCCGACTTCCACCGACATCACCGAGCGCTTCGACGAGGTGCGCCGATGGACCCAGACGCTGATCGACGAAAGTCGCAGCGATCGAGAGGGCGGCTATGTCATCAACTGGCGCGAAGTGCGCCATCGGGTCCATGGATGCAATCGTGTGCCTGACGCCGTCGCGGTCGCTACCGAAACCGATGCGCTGTGCTTGATCGGTAAGCTCGGTGATGCCGAACGTTTTACGCGGCTCGTCGAATTAACCTTGGCGCGATACCCTGAGCTACGCGAGTGGTTATCACGCTGGCCGCTGACCTTGCTCGCGCACGCTCACGATTGGAACCAGATCCTTGCGGTGCTCGATTATTTTTGCGCCCATCCGTGCCCTGGGCGTTACCTCCGTCAGCTTAGTATTGCGGAGGTAGATACCAAGTTTATCGAGACCCGTAAGTCGTTGCTCATCGATCTCCTCGATGCGGTGCTGCCCGCCACCGCCATTAACGCGCACGTCACCGGCGTAAAAGGATTCGAGGTGCGTTACGGGCTCATGGAGGAGCCGCTTTCAATCCGTTTCCGAATTCTCGATCCGGTGCTGTGTCCACAAGGGCTGTCGGATCTGTCGGTACCGTTAGAACAATTCATGCGCCTGACGCTGCCGCTCAGGCGTGTTTTCATTACTGAAAACAAGATCAATGGCCTCGCATTTCCCGAGCATCCCGACGCGATCGTTGTGTTCGGATTGGGTTATGGTGTGTCGATGTTGTTCAATACCGCGTGGCTCGAACGATGCGAACTTTACTATTGGGGTGACGTCGATACGCACGGTTTTGCCATGTTGAGCCGCTTGCGCGCGCGTTTTCCGAGCGTACGCTCGATGTTGATGGATGAAACCACAGTGCTGGGTTGTCGTACATTTTGGGGCAGCGAGCCAAAGCCCGATGTTGCCAACCTTGCTTATCTCACAGCAGATGAGCAGGCGGTGTATAAGAAACTCACGGATAACACCTGGAAAGAGCGGCTGCGTTTGGAGCAAGAGCGCCTGCCGTTCACCTACCTCGAACAGTTTCTAAAAACGCTGAGCGAAAGCTAGTCTCGAACAAATGTCTTATCGGGCCGTGCGCCCATTTGCTTCTATGCGAAACCACCGAATGGCGTAATGCCCAGTAACAACGCGAGCGGAGGCGCACGCGACAATTACCGCCACAAAGGTATTCACGCAGAGAACGCGCTCAATCCCCTGGGCGCTGTGTATGACACCGCACAGACTGAAAATGTCAGTCGCAGTACCTTTGACGCTCGGAACCTGTCCGCGAATAGAGCGGTTTTTTCGGCACGCGCCGCGCGTCGAGGCGCGTTGCAATCCTATGGAAAGGAACATCAGCATGTTCATGCCTCGCTTGCGTAGCGATCGACCGCTGCCGCGCGGCTCGAAGAACCTCGCCTTCATCAGCCAGTTCGTCGAGATTGCGGATGACGTCGTCTTCACGGTGGAGTATTCAGTGCGCGCGGCGCAGATGGCTGTTTATGAGTTGTTTGGTATCGAGCGCAAGATTCCGCCCATAACGCCACACGACAAGTCGCTTCGAGCGCAGTTTGAGGCGCTGATCAAGGCGTTCGCATGATATTGGGTTGATGTGGATCAAGGAGTTTAAGTGACATTCGGTTGATGATGGGCACTGAGTAACAGCACTAGCACAAGGACCACTTCCGATAACGCCGGAAAGATTAATTACACCGGAACTACGAGGGCCGCATGAAACACGATCATATCGATAAACCACCATCGTTCTGGCGTTCGCGTACTGGCCTGGTACTCATGGGCTTCATCGCCATCGCGGGATTTTTTCTGGCCACCGAACATCGTGCCCATCTATTCGGCTGGCTGCCATTCATACTGCTCGCGCTATGTCCGCTGATGCATTTATTCGGCCACGGCGGCCACGATCATGGCGACAAGGGAGCCAAACAATGAGCGACGCTCCTGCCTATGGCTTATGGTCGCTGGCCATCATCAACTCGGCGGTATTTATTTTTTTCGCCTTCAGCTTCGCCAAGCCGCAGAGCAAACGCGACTGGCGCTCGTTCGGCGCATTTTCGGGCTTCATCGTGGCGCTGTTCACTGAGATGTATGGCTTTCCGCTCACGATCTATTTTTTCTCCGGCTGGCTACAGAGCCGCTATCCCGGCGTGGATTGGTTCGCGCACGATTCGGGCCACCTGCCTGAAATGCTCTTCGGTTGGAAAGGAAACCCTCACTTTGGGCCGTTTCATCTATTGAGCTTCGTCTTCATCGGCGGCGGTTTCATCATGCTCTCGAATGCATGGCGCGTGCTGCACGCAGCGCAGAAACATCACACATTGGCGATCACCGGCCCGTACGCGCGTATTCGTCATCCTCAATATGTTGCCTTCGTCCTCATCATGTTCGGCTTTTTATTGCAGTGGCCGACGCTCTTAACGCTCGTGATGTTTCCGGCGCTGGTCTACATGTATGTTCGTTTGGCACGGCGCGAGGAGCGCGACGGCGTCGCCGAATTCGGCGATGCCTATCGCCGTTATGCCGCCCATACCCCGGCGTTTATTCCACGGCTCGGCGGTCGCGCCGATCCGCAAGCTCAGCATTGATCGGTTTATGACGAGGTGACTTATGGCAACCAGCAAGGCAGTAACAGTAGGCGTGGCATCCGCCGTGACCTTCGGCGCGCTGTCGTTGGTATGTTTGATGGCGGTACTGCTTTTCCCCGACGGCACCCTGGGATTTTTCAATAGCTGGTTCCACGGGCTCGATCTCTCGCTCATCAAGCGCCCGCCGACGAAGCCGATCGGCGTCGGTGAAGCGGTTGGCGGTTTTATATCCGTGGTGGTCGTGAGCTTTATTTTTGGCGCGCTCTTCGGATGGATCTACGAGCGTGTCGGTCGTCGTTAGTCCAAGGCAATTTATTTCATCACCCAAGGAGATTGTTATGCAAAACACAGTGAGGCGTGGATACCTGGCCGCGCTATGTATGGCGGCGTTGATGTCCGGTGGTTCGGCGTATGCGGCAACAGCCGCTGGACCGGGGTCGGCACATATGTCGGGCGTGATGCATGACATGTTGGCTCAAATCGCACGCCTGCCCGGTGTGCACCATGCCGAAGTGAACTACGTCGCCGGCAAACGCACACGGCTGGAAGGCCGATGATGGAACACGCGACGACGCAATTCGAGCATGCACCCGCATGATCTCGACAGACGGTGCTTCTGGATTACCGCTGGCAGAGACTAGTCGTGTGACTCAATCATAAATAAGGTGGATTAATGCAACTCGCGTTTCTCGGCGCAACGGGTACCGTAACCGGTTCGAAGTACTTGATGACGGTTGGCGGCAAACAGATCCTGGTGGACTGTGGACTGTTCCAGGGCTTCAAGCAACTGCGGCTGCGTAACTGGGCGGCGCTACCGTTCGATGCGCGTGCGCTCGACGCCGTGATACTCACGCACGCACATCTTGATCACACCGGTTACCTTCCGCTGCTGGTGAAGAACGGTTTCACCGGGCCGGTCTATTGCACGCAAGCAACGAGTGAGTTGTGCGCGCTCCTGCTGCCGGACAGCGGTCATTTGCAGGAAGAAGACGCGGCGTATGCAAACCGCGGCGGTTTCTCGAAACATCAACCGGCATTGCCGCTGTATACCGAAGACGACGCCAGGCGCGCATTGCTGCGGCTGAAACCGATCGCCTTCGAGCGCGATGTGGATCTCGGCGCGGGCGTGAATTTCAGCTTCCTGCCCGCGGGACATATTCTCGGCGCGGCGATGGTGAAGCTGCATCACGCCGGAACCTCGATCCTGTTTACCGGCGATCTCGGGCGCGCCAACGATCTTTTAATGCTGCCGCCCACGCCCGTACCGCGCGCGGACTATGTCGTGGTCGAGTCCACGTACGGTAGTCGCCGACACGATGCACGCGATCCGCGCGAACGGCTGGCCGAGATTCTGAATCGCACGTTCGAACGTGGCGGTGCGGTCATCGTGCCGGCGTTCGCGGTCGGTCGTGCGCAAACGCTCCTGTACTACGTTCATCTCCTAAAGTCGGCCAAGGCGATCCCGGACGTACCGGTGTTTTTGAATAGCCCAATGGCGGTGAATGTAACGCAAATCTTTCACCAACATCGCGGCGAACATCGCTTGACGCCCGAGCAATGCGACGCCATGTGCGCCGTGGCGACGTACGTCAACAGCGTCGACGAATCGAAGGCACTCAACGCACGCAAAGGGCCGATGATCATCGTCTCGGCCAGCGGCATGGCCACGGGCGGTCGCGTGTTGCATCACCTGAAGACATTCGCGCCCGACGCGCGTAACACGATTCTGTTCGCCGGTTTTCAGGCCGGCGGCACGCGCGGCGCGGCGATGCTGAACGGTGTTGAGGCGGTGAAGATACACGGCGAACTGGTGCCGGTGCGCGCTGAAGTGGCGAACATCTCCAACCTCTCGGCGCACGCCGATTACGTCGAGATTCTCGATTGGCTCGGAAATTTCGGGTCAGCGCCACGCCAGACATTTATCACCCACGGCGAGCCGGCGGCGGCCGATGCGCTATGCAAGCACATCGAAGAACGGTTCAAGTGGAATGTGCGGGTGCCAAACGATCAGGAACAAGTGATGCTCACCGCGGAGCTTGTCGAGAAAATATCGATGTCATGAAGTCGTAACGGAGACACGACAGAGCTTGACGACATGAACCGGGTCACGATCAAACTTTCCCGTAACGACGATTCATCGAGGACCGCAATGCGATGAAACCGCGGCACGGATGGGACCAAGCGCTATCGACCCACGAAGCAGCCGCGCGATGGGTGCGCGTACGGACTGACGCGCGGTGGGCTGAACGGCGTGCTCGCCCGCATCACGCTCGCGATGGCCAATCTACCGGAAGAATTTCCGTTGGTGTTGACCGTATTTTTGGCGCTCGGTGCCTGGCGCATCTCGCGACAGGATGTGTTAACGCGACGCGCCCTGGCGATTGAGACGCTCGGTGCGGCAACCGTCCTGTGCGTGGATAAAACCGGCACGCTGACTGAAAACCGCATGACGGTGCGTGGGCTATGGATCGAAAACGAAACCATCGACATAGACACGACGAACGTCACGCCACTGCCCGAGCGCTTTCATGATGTTGTGGAGTTCGGCATCGCTCGCGAGCGAAATTGAACCATTCGATACCATGGAAAAGGCGTTCTTCACGCTGGGGCGCGATATTTTCACCGAGCAACCGCATCAAGGCTGGCAGCTGGTACACAAGTATCCGTTCGCGTCCGAATTTCCAGCGCTCACGCACGTTTGGCAATCGGCCGATCACGATCACTACGTCGTTGCCGCCAAGGGCGCACCGGAAGCGATCGCCACGCTCTGCGGCTTAACAGCGTCCGCGCGCGCAACCCTGTTGGGGAAAGTGGCAACAATGGCCGAGCGCGGCTTGCGAGTGCTTGGCGTGGCGCGTGCTGAACTTCCGTCCACCAGCGGTGGTAGTACGCCGAGGCAATCCTATTCGGCGGCGGCGTTGGCGAGCGCGCGCCGAGGGTGCGTTCGAAAATTTTGTCAGGGTTGGAAAGGCTCGGGATATCACTCGACACCGACACCAACCATGCCGCCATCGGAAGGCAAGCGCGTATCAGTGACGGCGACAGTAAGGTCGAGGTGTGGGTAATTCCAGTGGATGAAGCCGAAATGCTCGCACGCGCTGCCGTGGCGATAATAAATTAGATTCAAACGAGTCCTGCACCGGCCATGGCGCGACAATCGACATCCATAGAAAAGGTTCCGATTTGAATGGCACTTACTTAACAATTTCACCGCCGCGGAAAAGGGAACATCGGCTGACACGCTCCCGTTGTTGCTTAAGGCAACCCTGATCCATTTATAAAATGTATAAAACTAGTCAAAGTCTGTCTGAGCTTAAGTAAGTACCATTCGGTTCTGATTCCATTTCCATCTTGCTTACGCGACCCCTCGCAGCAGAGCGGCGCCAAGCGCTTACAAGGATGAGCATGAAAGCAAAGGAGACTCAGTCATGAATGAAGCAGCGACGGCGACCCAACCCGCGGTAGGCCCGTTATCGGCCGAGGACGTACGCAAAATCGACGCGTACTGGCGCGCCGCGAACTATCTATCGGTCGGGCAGATCTATCTGCTCGACAATCCGCTTCTCAAGGAGCCGCTCACGATCAATCACGTGAAGCCGCGATTACTCGGTCACTGGGGCACGACGCCCGGGCTCAATTTCATTTACGTCCATCTGAATCGCGCTATTAGTAAGTATGACCTCAATGTGATGATCGTCGCCGGCCCCGGTCACGGCGGCCCGGCGCTGGTGGCCAGTACCTGGCTCGAAGGCACCTACAGCGAGCTCTACCCGAACGTGTCGCAGGATGCGGAGGGAATGAAGAAGTTGTTCCGGCAATTCTCGTTTCCGGGCGGCATCGGCAGTCATGCGACGCCGGAGACACCGGGGTCGATCCACGAGGGCGGCGAACTGGGGTACTCGCTGTCGCACGCGTACGGCGCGGCGTTCGACAATCCCGATTTGATCGTCGCCTGCGTGGTCGGCGACGGCGAGGCCGAGACCGGGCCGCTGGCGGCCGCTTGGCACTCGAACAAGTTTCTCAATCCGTCGACCGATGGTGCGGTGTTGCCGATTCTGCATTTGAACGGCTACAAGATCGCCAACCCGACCGTACTAGCGCGCATTCCGCGCGCGGAATTGGAAAGCGTGCTCGTCGGATTCGGCTACCGGCCGTACTTTGTTGAAGGCAGCGAGCCCGAGGCGATGCATCGGAAGATGGCGGTGACCGTCGATGCTGTCATCGCCGATATCAAGTCAATTCAGAAACAAGCGCGCTCAGGTGGCCAACACGAACGCCCACATTGGCCGATGATTGTCTTGAAGACGCCGAAAGGTTGGACCGGACCGAAAGAGGTTGATGGAAAGAAAACCGAGGGCAGTTGGCGCTCGCATCAGGTTCCGTTCGGCGAGCTGGCGGAAAAGCCGGAGCACCTGAAACTCCTCGAGCAATGGATGAAGAGTTACCGGCCCGAAGAGTTGTTCGATGCCGACGGCACACCGCGTCCCGAGCTGCAGGCGTTGGCGCCCGACGGCGCACGGCGCATGGGCGCGAATCCGCACGCCAACGGCGGTGCGCTGCTCAAGGATTTGAATCTGCCCGAGTATCGTCACTATGCCGTGAACATTCCAACACCGGGCTCGGTATCGGCCGAGGCGATGCGTGTGACGGGCAATTATCTGCGCGATGTCATGACGCTCAATCTGGCATCGCGCAACTTTCGCGTCGTCGGTCCGGATGAAACCGCCTCGAACCGGCTTGGCGCCTTGTTCGAAGTCACCGAGCGCGCGTGGATGGCCGAGCGCATTGCCGACGATGACCATCTCGCACCGGATGGCCGGGTGATGGAAATCTTGAGCGAGCACACCTGCCAGGGTTGGCTCGAAGGTTACCTGCTCACCGGCCGGCACGGGGTGTTCTCATGTTACGAGGCGTTTATTCATATCGTCGACTCGATGTTCAACCAGCACGCCAAGTGGATCAAGGTCGCCAAAAAGATCCCCTGGCGGCGGCCGATCGCCTCGCTCAATATTTTTCTGACCTCGCATGTTTGGCGTCAGGACCATAACGGCTTTTCGCACCAGGACCCGGGCTTCATCGACCACGTGATGAACAAGAAGGCTGACATCATTCGTGTCTACCTGCCGCCCGACGCCAACACGCTGCTTTGCGTGACCGATCATTGTCTGCGCTCGCGCAACCTCGTGAACGTCGTCATCGCCGGCAAGAACGATCAGCCGCAGTGGCTCGACATGGATGCCGCCATCAAGCACTGCGCCGCGGGCATCGGTGCCTGGCAGTGGGCGAGTAACGACCAAGGCGCGGCCGCCGACGTCGTGATGGCGTGCGCCGGCGATGTGCCGACGATTGAAACGCTCGCGGCGGTAGACTTGCTGCGCCAACTCGTGCCGTCGCTCAAGGTGCGCGTCGTCAATGTCGTCGATCTGATGACGCTGCAGCCGAGCGAAGAGCACCCGCACGGACTTTCAGATCGCGATTTCGACGCGCTGTTCACGACAGACAGGCCCGTTATTTTTGCCTATCACGGTTATCCGTGGCTGATCCACCGTCTGACCTATCGGCGCACCAATCACGGCAATCTGCACGTACGCGGCTATAAGGAGGAGGGCACGACGACGACGCCTTTCGACATGGTTGTGCTCAACGATCTCGATCGATTTCGCCTAGTGATGGACGTGGCGGACCGCGTTCCTTTTCTTGCCGACGAAGCCGCGGACCTCAAACAACGGATGCAGGATAAACGCCGTGAGCACAAACGATACATCGTCGAGCATGGCGAGGACATGCCCGAGATACGCAACTGGAGATGGTCGCGCGGAAACGCCAGTGATGCCGGTATCGAATATCACAGTCCTCAGCGCGAGGCATAACGACGATAGAAGTACTGTTTAACGGCCTCCGCCGCAAATAGATAGCACAGCAGCAGTCCCAGCAGGATCAGGAAAAACAGCGGCGGCGGAGCGACGAAATCGAAATACGAACCGATCGGTGTAAACGGCAGCGCCATGGCAGCGATGACGATTACCAATGACGTTGTCGACAGCCAAACATTGGGAACGCTGCGCCACGGTCTGCGGCGCGTGCGGATGATGAATATCACCAATACCTGAGTCGCTATCGATTCGATGAACCAGCCGGTGCGGAACAGTGCTGGCCCCGCCTGGAAAAACCGCAGCATGATGAAGAACGTGAGAATGTCGAAGACCGAGCTGACCGGTCCAACGACCCACATGAAGTTACGAATGAAGCGCATGTCCCAGTGTCGCGGCTTTTCGAGATATTCCTGATCCACGTGGTCCAGTGGGATGGCAATTTCAGAAATGTCGTAAAGCAAATTGTTGAGCAGGATCTGCACCGGCAGCATCGGCAAGAACGGCAGAAACAGCGACGCGCCGGCCATGCTGAACATGTTGCCGAAGTTCGAGCTCGTGCCCATCATGATGTACTTCATGATGTTGCCGAAGGTGCGCCGACCTTCGAGCACGCCGTCGTACAGGACGTTCAAGTCCTGTTTGAGCAGGATTATTTCCGCGGCCTCCTTGGCGATGTCGACGGCGCTGTCGACGGAAATGCCAACGTCCGCCGAGTGCAGCGACGGTGCGTCATTGATGCCGTCGCCCAGATAGCCGACCGTATGACCGCGCGCCTTGAGGGCGAGGATGATGCGATTTTTCTGCGTCGGCGTGACGCGGCAAAACAAATTGTTGTTCTCTGCTTGCACTTGTAGCGCCTGGTCGTCCAGGTGCTGGATGGCCTCGCCGGTTAGCATGCCGTGAATCGGTAATCCCAGTAGGCCACAAACATGTTGCGTCACTAGTTCGCTATCGCCGGTGACGATCTTGATGGTAACGCCGCTGGCAGCGAGTGACTTAAGGGCCGCGGCGGCGCTCGCTTTTGGCGGGTCCAGAAAAGCGGCGAAGCCGGCAAAGACGAGCCCCGCTTCATCGCTCACAACGGCGTGCGGATGATCTGGCGCGACATTGCGCCAGGCGACGCCCAGCACTCGGAAGCCTTCCGTCTCCAGGCTTGTGCGCAGCGCCTGGAGTCGCGCGAGCGTTTGAACATCGATGCTTGCCGGATTTTGTTCGCGCCCGACGGCGTGATGCGTGCACAGACGTAGGATGTCTTCCGGCGCACCTTTTACGACCAGCAAGCGCTCGCGACTGTTATCTACCAGTACTGACACGCGCCGGCGTTCGAAATCGAACGGTACCTCATCGAGCTTGTGCCAGCTCGATACGTCAATCTCTTTGTGTTCGAGGATCGCATCATCCAGCGGACTCTTGAGACCGGTTTCGAAATAACTGTTGAGGTAGGCAAGCGTTAACACCTGCGTGCTGTCTTGGCCGTCGGCATCGATGTGACGCTCTAGATGGATACACGCTTGTGTCAACGTGCCGGTCTTGTCGGTGCACAACACGTCCATGCCGCCGAGGTTATGAATCGCCGCGAGCCGTTTGACGACGACGTCTTTCTTGGCCATGCGCAACGCGCCGCGTGCCAACGTCACCGACACCACCATCGGCAACAGCTCCGGTGTCAAACCGACGGCCAAGGCAACGGCGAATAGAAACGATTCAAGCAGCGGACGGTGGAGCAGGGTGTTGATCAGCAGCACGAACAACACCAACAGGATGGTCAGGCGCATGATGAGCATGCCGAACTGGTGTGTGCCGATCTCGAACGCGTTGGCCGGCGCTTTCGTGGCCAGCGATTCGGCGATCGAACCCAACGCCGTGGCCGAACCCGTGCGGCAGATCATGACGGTTGCGGCGCCGCTGATCACCGAGCTGCCCATGAACACCGCGTTGATGACTTTGCTGATGTCGTCGGTCGGCGCCGGTAAATCGCCGCTGTGCTTTTCAACCGGATAGGATTCGCCGGTGAGCAGCGACTGGTTCACGAAAAAGTCCTTGGCCTCCAACACGCGCCCGTCGGCCGGCACCAGATTGCCGGCCGATAACAACACCGTGTCGCCCGGCACTATGTCGGCCATGTTCACGTCAATCTTGCGACCGTCGCGCACTACCGTTACCCGTGTTGTCACAGACAGGCGTAATCGTTCCGCAGCGCGGCCGGCTTGATACTCCTGTACAAAATCGAGTGTCACGCTGATAAGTACGATGACACCGATGATGACGAAACTCACCACATCCCCGGTAAGCGCGGCGACGCCGCTCGCCACCAGCAGCACGAT
Source organism: Gammaproteobacteria bacterium (assembly GCA_016199745.1). Classification (NCBI taxonomy): domain Bacteria; kingdom Pseudomonadati; phylum Pseudomonadota; class Gammaproteobacteria; species Gammaproteobacteria bacterium. The sequence goes on along the minus strand of JACQFZ010000035.1, from coordinate 7,911 downwards.
GACCAGCGGGTTGCCGAAGCGAGCGGCAAACTGCAGCAGCAACGCGCGCCGAGGATGTGTCTGTAAGGTGTTGGGACCGATAGCGGTAATGCGTCGGCGAGCGTCTTCACCGGTGAGTCCGGTTGGGCCCGCGTTCAATTGCGACTGATTGGAAGTAAGCGGAAGATTCCAGAACGAGGATTGTTGATTCTGCACCGAAATTATCAGTTAGCGCGCGGCGCGGTTGAGGTGGCTATCGACAAACCGAGCCGACGTTTCACAAATTCGCAGACCAAGATCGCCGCTGGATAAGCGATTTCTTAATGGCGGTCAGAAGTTGATCTCGGGCAGGGCTATTCTTTATATAGTAGGGAATGGAGAGAACTTGCACGAAAATACCCATAACTGGATTCTAGGAGTGTTTGCGCGACGTCCACATTATCTCTTATTAACAGGATCGGCACCTTGCAAATACTCAATGGCCCGCTGGTTTCGACCGACTTTTTTTAGCAGCCTGGAAGGGCAAGTCCATACTACTAACCCGAGTTTCGAATCCCCGTGGGAACGCCATTTTCTAAGTCAATAACTTACCGCTCCGGGGTGAATGGCACTTAAACAAAAGCCGAAGCCTATCCGTCGACACTCCCTCTCCCACAAGGGGAGAGGGAACACTGCTGTTATGGCGGTGAATCTATTAAGTACGTGCCAGTCGCGTCAGACCCGAATGGCACTTACTTAAGCCGCGGCACGCTCTAGCTCCCTCCCCCTCAGGGGGAGGGTCGGGGTGGGGGTGGGTTTTTTGCAGTAGCGACCATAATTCACCCCCATCCTGTCCTTCCCCCTGAGGGGGAAGGAACCTGCTAATAAGGTCGGGGCAGGTCAGTTTAGTAACATAGTCGAGTTAAGTAAGTGCCATTCCGCTCCGGGGTTTTAAACCCCGGTTATTTTTTTCCCATCCTTGAGTTTTTGTGGAACGCCGATGCTACATCGGTGTTCGTGCGCCACCGCCGAATTGTCGCCAGCCGTCGCAATGTCTTAGTTCTGAGTCAATTATTTTTCCTCTCACGAGTTCAGTGGTAGATCTTCTATAAATTCTCCCATGAAAGTCGGACTCAGCGCCTGGGCGTATGCTGTGGCACGTCGCTAGGCATGCCCAGATTATGCCGTCCGGTCGGGAGCCCCTTCGAGAAGGGGCTCCCTTGGGTACACGCGCTTAATTGTATTCAACGGTACAGCCATAAGGCTGGGTCGCAGACGTTGTCACTGCTTTGCCCGCCAGGGATTCATCGAGTGCGGCTCGAACGTAGTTCTTCGCGACTTTGATGTCTTCGACGTTGGCGCTGCTGTTGTCGTCGATCGCGCCGGCATAAATCAATTTACCTTCCGGGCTAATCACGAACATATGCGGCGTCGTCTTCGCGCCATAAAGGCTGGCGACCTTCGCGCCATCATCGATCAGGAGTGCTTTTGGTGCCGCCTTCTTTTCCTTGAGCCAGCCGTCGAGTGCCTTCGGCGAATCATGACTACCCGTGCTCACAGTCAGCCAGACGACGTTGTTATTGCCGTAGGTCTTTTGCAGCGACTGCATGTTGCCGCCCTTGTAGTGCTTTTGCGTGAACGGGCAGTCTGGGTTCATCCATTCCAGCACGACGTATTTCCCTTTAAAACTCGACAAGGTGACTTGCTTGCCGCCGCTGTCGGCGACGCTAAAGTCCGGTGCGGCTTGTCCGACGGAGGCGGTGGCGCTCGCGACAGCAGATACGGACAGGGCAGCGACAAATGTTATTGACGTTAAGAGGGCGTGTTTCATTGTAGTCTCCATTGAAATGATGATGTTTAGATACGCAAGGAACGACCCGGCGTTACGGTGTTTGTCTACGATTAATAAAAGGACTCGTTAATCGCCTGCAATACGACTCCTTTGCTGAGTACTTCCGGTAGCAATCGTGGCGGCTGACCTGGCCGTTGAATGAGATACACCGGCACGCCGTTGCGTCCGAGTTGTTCCAGCGCGCGCGTGATGTCGGGATCGCGTCGCGTCCAGTCGGCGCGCAGCAGGGTGAAATGTCGTGCCGCGAACGCGCGTTGAACGTCGTCGGTTTCCAGGATGAACCGTTTGTTGACCTGGCAGGTGATGCACCAAGCGGCGGTGAAATCGACGAATAGGGTTTTACCTTCGGCCTTAAGGGCGTCAAATTTCTGCGGCGAGTACGCGGCCCATCTGCTGGCGTCGGTCGAGGCGCTGGTCGGTGGTGTCGACGCGCTTGGCCCCTGCGAGAGCCACACGACGACGGCGACGGCGCTCACCGCGGCGGCGAGCGAACTGACGCGCATCGCTAGTTTGCGTTTTGATTCTCTCGATTGACGCGCGAGCCACACGCTAAATCCCAGCAAGAGCATAGCGCCCAATAAATAGATCACGGCATCGGTACCGAGCTGCATACCGAGTACCCAAGCGAGCCAGATGACGGTTGCAAACAACGGAAACGCGAGGAACTGGCGCAGCCGTTCCATCCAAGCGCCTGGCTTTGGTAATAGGCGTCTAGCGCCGGGGAATGCGGTGAGCAGCACGTACGGCAATGCCATCCCGACCCCGAGTGCCGTGAACACAGCGAACGATGTCGCGCTCGACTGCGTGATGGCGATTCCCAATGCGGCACCCATAAAGGGTCCGGTGCACGGCGACGCCACTGCAACCGCGAGTACGCCTGATAGCATTGCCTCAAGATCGGGTTGGCGCGCGTGGGTCGACGTCATTGCATCCGGCAACACGCGACCAAAATCGATGGCACCGATTAAGTTCAACGCGAGCACAAAGAACAGCAGTGCCAATCCCGCGACGACTATCGGCGACTGCAATTGAAAGCCCCAACCGAGTTGTTGCCCGGCAGCGCGCAAGCCAATCAATAAGGCCGCGAGCAGCCAGAAGGAGACGATGACGCCGAGCGCATAAAACAGGCCATGACGGCGCACGCGCCGTGAATCAGTTTCTTGTGCGAAAGCGAGCACCTTGATTGACAGCACCGGAAATACACACGGCATCACGTTCAGGATTAGGCCGCCGATGATGGCGAGGCTGATCGCGGCCATTAGTGTGAGCGGTGTTGCGGCGGGAGTTGTCGGGGTGCTCGCGTTATTCTCGGTGCCGGTGATCGGCACATCGAGCTCGATCACGCGCGGTTGGTTACCCTTCGACGTTTCGGTTACCAATATTCCGCGCGCGCGGGTTAACGGCGCAATCGGTTGGAGCGCGCGTGAGATGTCGAGCGCGTAGCCGGTATCGGTGGGTCGCAATAGTTGCGGCTTGCTGGGTTCGACCAAGCCTGGGTCGTAAGGAAAATAATGCGCAGCGCGCAGCTGGCCAAGCTCCGCCGGCGGTTTTACCTGCAGCACGGCACCCTCGGCGGCGCGAGTTGCTTCGAGTTGCCAGCCGTTAGCCGGCAGTGGAAGAAGCGCCCGCGTGCGCGCGAGTCCCGTCGCTGCCGCTGGATTCAACGGCGCTTGCGAACCCGCCGCCATCACTGGCAACGTCACGCTGAATTCGCCGCGCTCAGGAATGCAGATATGGTTGCATACCAACCATTCGGCATGCGCCGATAACGTGGCAGACGATGCCGTGTAATGGGTGGGCAGTCGAATCTCGGAGATAAGCCACACCTCACCTTCATAACCAAAGTTCATTAACGGGCCGAACGGGAGTGCTTGCGGTGCGGGCCAGTGGACGTCACTTGCCTGCGCGCCTGGTGGCAACGTCCAGCGCAGCGTGGTCGGCAATCCTGAATCACCCGAGTTGCGCCAATAGGTGTGCCAGTAAGGAATGTGTGCGATCTTGAGCGCAACGCCGGTCGGCTTGCCGGGTACGAGTGCGATGTGTTCCGCGATGAGTTGCGCGGTGACATGGTTGGTCTTAACGACATTGGCGGAAACCTCGGCGTAGGCAATAGCAGGAGTGACCCATGCGACCGCAATTAAGACGACGAACCGGTACACGCCATACAGCGATACCAGGCGTGACGCCTTCTCATTGCTATTCATTTTTTTAAAGCGATATTCCATTCGTATCAGCTCTTGGGAGGGGGAGGGGTTGTGCCACAGGAATTCGTATTGCATCCGCTACCGCGTTTGACGCAACACCGGCGCTTATGTTGATAAACGCGGTAGCCGAGATAGCCGAGCGCGAGCAGTCCCACCGGCAGAACACATTCCAGGAATTCGCTTATATATGGCGACGGCACGAACGCGCCGGCCGCTCCTAGGGTGCCGATGGCGGCAATAACAACACCCGCGCAACACGCTAGGCAGGCGAGCCCGACGAACAAACCGATTTTTTGGGTTGTTTTCATGACGTTTTTTCTAGTCCTCTGGAAACTAATCGATCGCTGTCCTGTCTTCTCAACCCGAACATCTGTTAACGTTGTTTTTCAGGACGGCGGCAGCATAGAACCTAGAGTTACTTCAGATGCAAGCGGTTTCGAGGGCAAACGACATGTGGAATATAGGCCGGCTTTCGCGGACGACCGACTGCAAGATAGAAACGATTCGTTACTACGAAAAAATCGGGCTGCTTCCTAAGCCATCTCGCAGCGACGGCGGACATCGACTTTACACAGCCGCTCAGGTAAGCCGCCTACTCTTCATACGGCGTGCGCGCACGTTAGGTTTTACGCTCGAGCACGTCCGTGAGCTCATCGAGCTCTCGCAAGACAAACAACGCTCCTGCCAGGATGCGCTGGCGTTGACCGTGCGACATCTAGATCTGATCGAGACAAAACTGACTCAGCTACAGCAGATCAAAAGTGCGCTCATGCGTATGGCCGGTGACTGTCGTGTCTGCTGCCCCGATGCGAAAGCGCCCGATTGCACGATCTTCGAAGCGTTGACGGCTTCGTATGCGGTATCGACCGACAATGCTGGTATCGCCAAGTGCTGTTAGGTGCCGATGGGTCCGAAGGTTCTTCTGGACAAGTTGTTACCTGAGGTTCCTGCTAAGATTCTGCTAGAATAGTTTGAGTACTTACATGCGACATCGCTGGCGTTTGTGTGCCACTACCGAAGTGTCACCAGTCATCGCGATATCTTAGTTTTGAATCGGTCATTTTCCCTCTCACGAGTTCAGTAGTAGATCTTCTATAAATTTTCCCATGAAAGGGTTCGCGCACGAACCTTTGTGGCGGGTTATTTTTGGTTGACACGCAATAGCGGGTTCCCGTCCTTTTCGTGCGTAGAGTAACGTTTTCAATTCGGCCATTAGATAGCTTGTTTTTTCCCCGCACAAACGTCATTTGGGAAAAATTTGAAGTAGGTGTAACTTCGGTTGCCTCGCAGATCGCATCAGGAAATGCGCTGTAGTGCATCACTCTCGCGTTGTGCTTCGTTTCCTCAATAGGCGTGCTTTTGCAGGCGCTAACTCACGCTACCGCTGAAACGCGTTGGAAAGGAATGAACATGAATCAGATGGGATTGGTTTTGCAAGGCGGAGGCGCCCTCGGTGCCTACGAATACGGCGCGGTGACGCGGTTGGTTGAGCTGGGCTGGCGGCCGAAAGCGGTAACGGGTGTTTCTATCGGCGCAATCAATGCGGCGGCGATCGCCGGTGCTCGTGACGGCGATATCATCGAGAGTCTGCACCGATTGTGGGGCGCGATTACGCTGCCGCAGATTCCATGGTTGCCGGCGAACCGGCAGGCGCTGTTATCGCTGTTTGGGAATTGGAATTTCTTTCGTCCGCGTTTTGATTACTACGCGTTGCCCACGTGGACGAATCTTTGCGTGATATGGCCGATGCTGGGGACGCTGAGAAAGATTTGCGATTTTGAAAAGATCAGCGATCCGAACCACATGCGCTTCGCCGTGACCGCTACCAACGTGCAGACGGGACGACAGGAAACGTTCTCGAATTATTTTCCGGAGACAGCCAGGACCGCCGCTGATAGCCCGAACAAAATCGAGCGTGAAAACGTCAAGTCGTATCGAATCAAAATAACGCCGGAACACGTCACGGCGAGCGGTAGCCTGCCGCCGGGATTTCCTGCCACTGAAATGTTCGGCAAGCAGTATTGGGATGGTGGCCTGTTTAGCAATACGCCGATTGAAGCGTTGCTCGATCTCCTGAGTGCGGATGACGTCGAATCGCTGCCGATATTCGTTGTCAATTTGTTCGCCAGCAAGCGGCCGGTGCCGAAAAATCTGCTGGAGGTAAACGAGCGCATCACCGAGCTCAGTTATCAGAATCGCTTCTGGGCGCAATACGGCGGTACGTCTCGTCTCAAGGGCTTCATCGAGATGCTCGCGCAATTAGATGCGGAGCTACCGGGCGATAGTCCGGTGCGCAAGAACCGGGCTTTTTACTGGCTGCAACGGCTTCGCGCCATCAAGAACATTCAAGTCATTCAGGCCGAGCCCGGTGGCATGACCGGGGGAATGGATTTCTCGCCGTATGGCGTTAGAAAGCGCTACGAGGCCGGTCGTGACGCCGTCGACAAACATTTCCAGAAGGCGCCGGCGGAACGCACCGTCGCCGGAATCGTCCGCACGGAAGAAATGATCCGTAACGACCCAAAAAAGCCGGCCGAGGTGCGCGTCGGTATTCATTAACCTACGTCTCTGGGTTCAAGGTGTTCAAGAATATCAATCTGGATATACGCCGCGGCATACTCTCGAAAGCTCGTCCTCATCACGATCGCTTCATGGGGTCTCCGTGGCGTTTAAGTAATTTATGCTGATATATAAAAATAGTTGCTATTTCAGCTTGTGAAGACGAAGATTTTTCATGTGTCCAGTTAGACCCATTTCTTAAAATAATTAAGTTTTTTGAAACACCAACTCGGAACTCTGACACTCAATCGGAGTTCGCATCTCATCAGTACGGCAGAGCCGGCTCGGCTCGAGTGCTGTGTTCTAAACACCTCGGTACCGTGGGGCGAGCACCCACCTGCAATACGGGAGTTTGCCCCGGCGGATTACTTGGCGTTGCGCAGTGGCCACCCGCATTATGCGCTGGCAAATAATCGTGGGCTCGTGTGTCAACACGTCGTCGACTCGAATTGGATGGAGTATCTTTGTATCCCGTTGAGCGCCCTTGGCGATGTCCAGGGTGTGCTGCACCTGCGGAGCGCGCCACTGAGTTCACCGTTCGCAGAGCTCGACGTGCACCTCGCAAACCGTGTGGCGCAACACTTGACGCTGGCGTTATCGAACTTTCGGCTTCGTGCGCGGCTGCACAATCAATCGATACGCGATCCACTCACCGGGTTGTTCAATCGCCGTTATCTGGAAGAGACACTCGAACGGGAGCTGAGCCGCAGTCGGCGGCATAAGCACGCGCTCAGTATTGTGATGCTGGATCTCGATCACTTCAAACACTTCACGACACCTACGGCCATGGTGTCGATGATGACATGCTCTCCGTCTTCGGCCGTTTTTTGCAACGCCGCATACGCAAGGAAGATGTCGCCTGCCGTTATGGCGGCAAGGAATTCACGCTGATATTGCCTGACGCCGCGCTCGATGCAACCGACATACTGACGCACCGTCTGGCGGACGGACTTAAACAATTGCGTATCGAGCACGACGGCAGCAAGCTCGGTCTACTCACGGCCTCGATGGGGATTGCAGTGTTGCCGCAGCACGGAGACGATGCCAAGACGCTGCTGGCACTTACTGACGCCGCGCTTTATCGCGCCAAGCGAGAGGGGCGTGATCGCATTTGTATTGCCGAAGTTCCGACCTAATCGAATCGGTGCGATCGATTCCCGACAAATGATGTCGGACGAAAGTTACTACGGTGTGCTGGCTAGGGCCTGTCATCAATTAATCCCCTTTGTCATACTTCTGTTCTCTCCAACTGCGAGCAAGCACAGCGGAAGATGGCCAGACGATACGGATTGCGAGACGACCAGTGGGAACGAATCAAGGATTTACTGCCGGGCCAAG